>JAXIOF010000071.1 GCA_034190545.1 Candidatus Afararchaeum irisae
GGAAGCCCCTCCCTCAGCGAGCGCGTCAGCGCGAGCAGGGTGGGGTAGTTCACTCATCACTCTTCTCACACGAGTACTCGCCGAGCTTACGGCGTAGGATCGGCTCGGGCTCGCCGAAGCGCGTTGGCTGTTCGACGTAGTAGACGGAGTCGTTGGAGGAGCGTTCTGCACGTGAGAGGGTCTACGACGTAGCTCTACAGCTACACGAGTCTACTAAGGTAAGGTATCAGACGTAGCCGAACGCGCAGAAGTCTCGAAAGAGACAGCCAGAAATCAATCGATTTTTACTTGAACCTCTCGGTTATGAGCGATGTAATCCCAATATCCCGTTTAGCCATTATGACAGTGTTCTCCGAAAGCTTACCCACTTTCTCGGGTATAGATCCGAATATTAGTTGCTGTAACAGACCTTCACGTGTAGCACCTATGACAGTAACATCGTGAGTGTTAGAGAGTTCTACGATACTCTCAGTTGTGTCTCTACCTTCTACAAGACGAGTTTTAATACTGTCCCCAAGATCGATGTTTTCAGCCTCCTCCTGTAAGATTTTGTTAGCTCTCTCACGCTCATCTTCGTCTGCGTTGGGATCTATTACATTAATGACCTTGACCGAAGCATTATTTCCAACTGCGATAGCACGCGCAACCTCACCCGCTAACTCAGCGTGAGGTCCTCCTGAAGTAGGAAGAAGTATGGATTCAACATCTTTTGTCTCATCTATCTTCTCAACGAGTACGTCACAGCCGGCTCCCATAACCACCTCGTCTACGTTACTCCCCAGAACGAAGTCACGTCTTCTGCTCCTACTTCTCCATCCCATTAGTACGATGTCGATATCATCCTGCTCGACCGTATTGAGTATGGCTTTTGAAACTGAATGACCTATACGTATCTTGCCGTTTACGGGTATATCCGAGTCTTCTGCACACTCGATAGATCTCTCGATGATCTCACGCTGTTGATCCACGAACTTCCTACCCTCTGATAGAGGGGTCTGCTGGGGCACAGTAACTACGTTCATCACCTCTATCTCAGCGTCCCGTTCGTGTGCAACATCGATGGCTGTGTTCATTAGCTGTTCTATGCTTTCGGGATTCGCAATAGGTAGTAGGAGGCGTTCTTCTCTTTCAGAAGGCACCTTCTCTGTGACAACTGTGGGAGTCTCTTTTTCTATCTTCTCAATCTCCTGTGGGCGTGAATACGAGTAATATATGACGGCTCCGAGAACCATCCATACCACCGTAGTGACGAGGGCTACAAGCCCCTCGGATCCGTGTCCGATACCTATTGGTTCGAGTCCTAGTTCCAGAATCAGAAACGGAGTGAGTATGAACTGGAGAACGATCCCAACCAGAGGAGGCCAGGGCATATAAGGAATCTCGTAAGTTCTTTCGAGATCCGGATGTGTTTTGCGCATCTTGATAACTGTCCAGTTGACCTGGATGAAGAGAAGAATGAACATTATATCCGCTGAAGCCGCCACACTTTCTATGGGTAATACGACTGCCATCACGATTATTAGAACTGCTGATAGACCTATTGCGATGTGAGGAGTGCGTTTGTCAGGATGAACCCTATCGAGGAAACTCGGTAGAGAACGGTCACGTCCCATTGCAAAAGAGACACGACTTGAAGAGTAGACAGTTGCATTAAGAGCACTCATAGTAGCAGCTAATCCTGCAAAAAGTAGCAAGGGAACTCCGTACGGCATGAACTGACCTGCTGCGTGTATGATGCCTAGTTCACCCAATCCACCGAGTAACTCCCAGGTGTATACCTCAGAGGTAGATCCTGATATACCTTTAGAGAGCTGTATAAGGTGTTGAGTAACGTCGATACCTCCTATCGCTGCAAACGCAACAAGAATATATATAGGAACCACGATAGCGAGTGAGTAGAAGACGGCTTTCGGGACATTTTTTCCAGGATCCACTACCTCTTCGCCGCTCTGGACAATTATCTCGTATCCCTCAAAGGCAATATAAGTGAAACCCATCGCTCCTATAATTCCCACTATACCGTTCGGAGCAAAGCTCGGATTCGAGAAGAACTTATCAGTCCATCTAGGTGCTGTCACTGTAGCCCAAGATCCGAAGCCGACGAAGAGACCGAGTATTACGACCTTGATACCTGTGACTATTACACCTGCTTTTCCCGTCTCTTCGGCTCCTCTGTAGTTGATATACGCGAAAGCGGCTACCATTAGAACTGCGAGAAGTTTCTCGGTCATAACTCGACTCAGCATCCCGAAGAGAACGAAATGTTCGCCCAAACCAGTCGTATAAGTGATGAGTTGGGTCAGAAAAACACCGAAAGTGACCGCATAGAGCGAACACGCGACAGCGTGTGCGAACCAGCTCATCCAGCCCGCGAAGAAGCCGTTCGGGTCGACGAGAGCCTCCTTAACCCAGAGATAGCCGCCTCCTGCCTCGGGAAAAGCCGCCCCGAGTTCGGCGTACGAGACAGCTGTGAAGACAGCTACAAATCCGTTCAGCAGAAAAGCGAGGATTAGTGCGGGTCCTGCTATTCCCGCCGAAAATCCGGTGAGCGCAAATACTCCTGCCCCTATCATGGCACCGACACCGATGAATGTTATGTCAAAAAGGCTCATATCCCTCGACAGCTCTGTCTCAACTTCGCTGTCTTGGTTAGACTGATTCTCAGATGGCATGTCCCCCCTCTTTCTTTTCTAACTTCTTATTCTTACCGCATAAGCGGATAAATACGGTAGGTATACTTCAACTATCTGTAGCAGTGAATACTTGCCAATACGCCGTAGAGTCGGCTCGCTCTCTCCGAAACGAGTCGGCTGTTCGACGTAGTAGACGGTGACGTTTCTGAGCCGGGTCTCGGTCGCGCGCCTGTTCCATCTCTCACAGACGTAGCCGCCGAAGGCTTGTCAAAACTCTCCGAGACGGAGAAGACGTTAACTATCCCAGGCTCTGACGGTTCGAGTTCTAACACCGAACCGCGGACGACGTACCAGCCGTCCGACTCCGGCGGTTTGGTTAACCTATCCCAACTGCGTTTCTCGGGATCGACGGGGGAGTCCTCGGAGACGTCGACATATCTCGGAACTGACCGTTTTCGAGTCGAAGTCGAAATCGACTTTCATCCGTCTCGGTTCTTATCTCTCAGTTTTGTCACATAAACTCTGGTGGGAGACACGGCTCTTTTATACGCGCCCACCCTCTCTTCCGTAGAATGCTGACTTCACGCGTGATTCCGTGTCTCGACGTCACGATACAGGACGGCGAGCCACAGGTCGTCAAGGGAGAGCAGTTCGAGGAGCTGAGGTACGCCGGCGATCCTGTCGAGTTAGCGAAGAAGTACAACCGACAGGGTGCCGACGAGCTAGTCTTCTTAGACATAACAGCGAGCTCTGAGGGACGTGACACTATGCTCGACGTCGTGAGACGTACAGCGGACGAGGTCTTCATACCCCTCACGGTCGGCGGAGGCATCTCGTCGGTCGAGGATATTAAGGAGACTCTCAGGGCGGGAGCCGACAAGACTAGCATGAACACGGGCGCGATAAAGAACCCCGATGTCGTAGACGAGGGTGCCGAGAAGTTCGGGTCACAGTGTATAGTCGTCGCGATAGACGCACGACGCAACACGAGCGACGAGGGCGACCATTACTTCGAGGTCGACGGCGAGGACGAGGAGGTATGGTTCGAAGCAGTAATATACGGCGGAACTGAGCCGACCGGGATCGACGCCGTCTCTTGGGCACAGGAGGTCGAGAAACGAGGAGCGGGGGAGATACTCCTCACGAGCATGTACGGCGACGGCACCAAGGACGGATACGACATACCTCTAACGAGAGCGGTGAGCCGGAACGTCTCGATACCCGTTATAGCCAGCGGTGGCGCAGGGAATCCCGAGCACATGGTCGAGGCTTTCACCGACGGGACCGCGGACGCCGCTCTCGCAGCCTCTATATTCCACTTCGACGAGTACACGGTCGAAGAGGTGAAGGAGTACCTCGACGACTCGGGTATAAACGTCCGTCTGTAGAAACTGTTCTTTCTGACTACGCTCCTCTGCTAGCTTCGGTGTCCATGCCCCTACTCCTCTCACACTCGGGACAGGCGTAGACCTCGTCCTGGTTGTTTCCGAACACCCTGGAGTAGCTATCGCTGACGTAAGAACCGCATGTCTTGCACTCTGCCATAGAAGATCCTTGTTCGAGATTTATCGCGTCATTTTAAAAAGACTGTGGTTCTTGGTCACGGCTCAGTCGCTGCTACGTACCTCGTCTATAACCGACCGTATCTCGTCGTGGAACTCCTCGAGACTCGATCTGTTCTCGACGGTGATATCGGCGTTCTCGATAGCCTCGTCCATCCCGTAGCCTATCTCTCTCTCGTCCCTCTGTCTGAGATCGTCTGCTTCGGTCACGTCGTCCGAACGTCCCCTCTCACGTATACGTCCGAGACGCGTCTCGAAGGGTGCCTCGATAGCGACGAGGACGAAGTCACCTCCGAACTCGTCACGGAACCTCTCGGCTTCCGCCCATCCCCTCAAGCCGTCGACTAAGACGACTTGGCTGTCACCGTCTTCGAGCTCCGACTCTATGAGGTCGACACATCTCTCGGCGACAGCGTCTTCTCCTTCTTCCTCCCTGAGACTCGTTGCGACCTGACCCAGGCTCTCGTCGGTTCCGTCGGCTCCCCTCGTCTCGGCTTCTCGGCGTATGACGTCTCCCATTGTCACGACGGGAATACCCATCTCTTCGGCTACCTCCGCCGCCTCACTCTTGCCGCTTCCCGGCATACCTACGGTACCTATGACACGCATATGACTCAGTTCTCGTCGACGTGGTAACTGAGTACCGGTTTCCGTCCCCGTGATCCAAAAACTTTTTACATAAGTGCTACTAAGGATGTAGTAGCACCGGTTGATTCCCCCCCCATTTCCCCCACCATACATCAAACCGGTGTCACCCCCCACCCCACCAGTACAGTACTCGTTTTCTATTCCTCCTTATGATATAAGAGACAAAACTCTAACTCCGTCCTTAGATAGTAGACTGCTTATCTTAGAAGATGCTTTTACTACCCTGTCCGCGGACTCCTCAGCGAATATGTCAGGATCACATGACTCTATCAGAGATGGTAGTTTTTCGACGCCGGTTACTCTCTGACCTCCCGTGAGGTTCGAGACTCCGTCGTTGAGTATCACAACGAGGACGTCCTCATCTCTCTCAGACGCCTCCAAGAGACCCTGTATACCCGAGTGAATGAATGCGGTGTCTCCGACGAAAGCCACGGCGTCGTCGGGATGTCCGGACGCGAGGCTTATCGCAGATCCGAGTGCCGAAGCACCGTCGGCGAACTCGAACGGGGGACGTCCTGTGAGTGCTACCGAGCCTATGTCGACCGCGACGAAGACGTCTAGGAGATCATCGACGACAGTCTCGTAGATCTCGTAGAAAGGATTCGACTCAGGTAGGGGACGTCCGCTTTTCTCTATATCTGGGCTGACGGGTGAGGGATCGGTGAAAGCAGTCTCGATACCTCTCTTCACGACTTCCTCGGTCAGCCTTCCGTACCGCGGCAGATGTCCGGTCTCCTTTCCCACCACGTTTTGGGTGTCGAGGAAATTTTCTATCAGAGGATCACCGTCCTCGACTACGAGGACTCTGTCGTGTCTCTCGACGAAACGTTCCGCCTCGGACGGTACTGGATACGAGTATCCGAGCGAGAGATGTGAGACGTCGTCGGGAACCACTTCCGAGGCGTCGCCACACGACAGTACGCCGAGGTCAGTAGCCTCGTCTCTCAGACTGTGTAGATCCGATCCGTCGACGTACTTCCGTATCTCGGGACGTATCTCTTCCTCGAAGACCTTTCTGCGTCTAACTACGGGACCTTTCCATGCCCTCTGTCTGTCGAACTCGCCTGTCTTTTCTATCCTGTCGAATCTCAGTCTCTCGACTCCAGTCTCAGATTCGAGAAGACGCGAGGTCACGCGCACGATACAAGGCACACCTACGTCTTCTGAGAGTCTTAGACCCTCCTCGACTGACTCGAGTAATCCGTCTACTCCCGAGGGGGTCAGAACCGGAACCCGCGCCTTGAAACCTAACGAGCGTGAGTCTCCCTCGTCCTGTGACTTGACGGCTCCGGGATCGTCGCCCGCAATGACTAAGACACCGCCGCCCGTCCCGAAGGTGGCTGAGCTCGCGAGGGGGTCGAGTGCAACGTTGACACCCACGTGTTTGGCTATGAGACAGCCCCTCTCGTCAGCGAACGACCTTCCTATGGCTTTCTCCATCCCCACCATCTCGTTTGGAACCACGTCGGCGTCGGTCTCCTCGACCAGATCCGTGACAGGATATCCCACGACTCCCGCCGTGTATACGTCGTTTTTCTTGAGACAACGCGCGACCACTTCAGCACCACTAATCATATGTAGAGACTTTCTCTCTTCGTGAGTTCGTCTATCACTGCTTCGACTACTTCCTCGGTCGATGACTCTCCTCCTAAGTCGGGCGTCGGTGCGCGTCTGACCCCCTCATAGGTTGCTTCTTCGAGCTTCCTACTCATCTCCTCGAAGCCGAGGTAATCGAGCATCATAGATGCGCTCAGAAGACAGCCCGCGGGATTGGCTACTCCTTTGCCGGCTATGTCGGGGGCACTCCCGTGGACGGGCTCGAACATCCCGAAGTCGTCGCCTATGTTCGCGCTCGGTGCTACTCCTAACCCGTCTCCGAGTCCGGCTGTGAGATCGCTGAGTATGTCTCCGTACAGATTCGGCGTGAGTAAGACGTCGAACTCCTCACCATCTCCGAGGTCGTGGGCTACGGAGTCGACGAGCCTTTCGTCGTACTCGACGTACGAATCCTCAATGACTTCTCTGCTCACGTCTCTGAAGAGACGGTCCGAACCCACGACGTTGGCTTTGTGGACTACGGTGACTTCTGTCTCTGCCTCTTCGACGGCTTTTACCGCCGTCTTCCGTGTCGCCTCTGTTGTCACTGAACGGACTGTCTCACACGCGCCTTCCTTTGATATCTCCTCCCCCGAGTAGAGACCCTCAGTGTTCTCCCTGACTACTGTCCCAGTCCGCGAGGGGCGTACGTTGGCATAGAGTCCTAGCTCGTTTCTCAGACGGAGTACGGTGCTCTCGTACTTCGGGTCGTCGGGACTCTCGACGGCTCCGAGAAGAAGGGCGTCACAGTCACGTATCCGTCGGATCGTTTCTTCGGTGATGCCTGTTTCTATGTCTTTTGCCTCCCAGACAGACCTCCCGACATCGAGGCTCACGGTCTCGATACCCACGTCGAGACATCTCAGAGCCTCGACCGTAGCAGGTACGACCTCTCTGCCTACTCCGTCTCCCTCAGCCACTCCTAAACTGATATCAGCCATTCTTTCTCCTCCAGCTTAGCAATCCACCCGCTTCGAGAACTTCACGAAGCCTCTCGGGAAGCTCCTCACACTCGTGCCTCGTCTTCCCGGGCTCCGACTCCACTACTACGGTGCCTTCCGACAGATCCACAGAGACGCGGTCACCGTCGTCGGTGTCTTCGGCGACCGACGCCGTTGCTATCGGGAGACCCACGTTGATCGCGTTTCGGTAGAATATACGTGCGAACGACTCGGCGACTACTCCACTGACCCCGGCTGCCTTTATCGCCCTCGGTGCCTGTTCACGTGACGATCCGTACCCGAAGTTCTCACCCGCGACTATAACGACCCCCTCGCTGTCGTCCGCAAACCGGGGATCTACGCCCTCCATGACGTGGTCAGCCCACACATCCTCGTCACGCCGGAGGTACTTTCCGGGTATTATCTCGTCGGTGCTGATGTCGTCTCCGAATCTCCTCGCTTCTCCTTTGACCTTCATACTACCTCCGCTGGGTTGGTTATCTCCCCTTCTACTGCACTCGCAGCGACGGTCTCGGGCGACCCGAGATACACGTCTCCCGATCCCATTCTCCCGTCGAAGTTCCTGTTGCCCGACGAGATACAGACCTCCCCGTCTCCGACGACTCCCTGGTGGTATCCCATACACGGACCACATCCGGGGTTGAGTATAGTCGCGCCGGCTTCCATAAGCACGTTCGAGACGCCCTCGTCGTTGGCTCTCATCAGGGCTTCCTTCGTGGCGGGAACTACTATCAGACGCGTCTCGGGTGCTACCTCTCTGCCTTCGAGGATTTCAGCCGCGGCGGCTAGGTCGGAGAAGCCCCCGTTCGTACAAGTTCCTATATGTGCCTGATCCACAGCCGTACCTTCGACTTCGTCGACTGGAACGGCGTCCTCGGGAGCACCCGGACGTGCTACGAGGGGTGACTCGGGAGCCTGTATACGTATCTCGTCGTCCCAAGACCCCGAGTCGGAGTAGACGGGGTTCGCGTCCTCCTTTCCTGTGTACTCGAAGGTAGTCTCGTCGGGTGGTATCACCGCCGACTTCGCGTCGGTTTCGACACCCATGTTACACAGGGTTATCCTCTCCTCTACGCTGAGATCCTCTATACAGTCGCCGTGGTACTCTATCACGCTGTAGTTAGCACCGCTCGCTCCCAGCTCCGAGACGATCTTGAGAGTCAGATCCTTGACTGTAATACGGCTCCGGCTTGGGTCGAATCCCTCGATCTCTATCTTAATTGTCTCTGGAACACGGAACCACAGCTTTCCCGAGATGAGTGCCTCGGCAATATCAGTGCTTCCCACACCTGTCGAGAATGCTCCGAGTGCACCGAAGCTACACGTGTGTGAGTCGCCTCCGACTACAATATCTCCGGGGTTTATGTAGTCTTTCTCGGGGAGAACCCTGTGACATATCCCCTCACCCTCGTGTCTGTCGATGCCGTTCTCGGTGGTCCAGTCCCTTATCTCAGACTGCTGTTCGGCGACGTCCTCGTCGGGTGCCGGGAAGTAGTGGTCGAAGGGAACAACCACCTTGTCGGAGTCCCACGGCTCCTCGTCGAGTTCCTTCATAGCCTCGACGGCTAGGACACTCGAACCGTCGTGAGCCATCACGAGGTCGAGATCAGCCTCAACAACGTCTCCTGCTCGCGCTTCCTCACCCGACGCGTCCGAGAGCATCTTCTCCGCCATCGTCGTAGGCTCTGTCGCCCGCGTCATCTTTCTCTCACCTCCTCGACTAGCTCGGATATACTGACTGTGTCTTTTCCCGACTTGAGATCCTCGACTACTTCCTCAATCTCGTCCTCGATCTCTATACCCTCTCTCTCGGCGATGAACTCTACTGCCTTTCTACCCGAGTGTTTCCCGATCTCGAACTCCCTCTCACCTCCGACTTTCTCAGGCGGGTATACCTCGTAAGTCTCGGGGTCGTTGGCTATCCCCTCGATGTGGACACCGCTCTCGTATCTGAAGGCGTTTTTCCCGACTACCGGCTTCGTAGGGCTGACCTCTATTCCCGATCTCTCTTCGACGACTTCCGAGAGACGGCTCAGTTTCTCAGTCTCTACTACGTCAAAAGAGTACTGTGTCGAGAGGACGACTGCGACCTCTTCTAGGGGAGTGTTGCCCGCGTTCTCACCTATGCCGTTCACAGTCGTGTGTAGCTGTACTGCGCCCTCCTCGGCTGCGGCAACTGTGTTCGCGACTGAAAGACCCAGGTCGTCGTGGCAGTGTACCGAGACAGGTACCTCGACCCAGTCTCTGACCTTAGTCACCATCGCTCGTGTCGTCGGTGGGGTTAGAGCACCCACAGTGTCGGCTATACCTACCATGTCGACTCCTCTTTCCTCGGCACCCGTGTAGAGACATCTGAGGAAGTCGGGGTCGGATCGTGTAGAGTCCTCGACAGCGAAACGCACCTCTATCCCGTGATCAGACGCGTACTCGACCGTCTTGAACGCCTTCTCAGCCGCCTCCTCCCTCGTTATACCATACTTCTGACTCAGATGGCGGTCGCTCCCGGCTATGAATACACCTACTGCGTCGGCTCCCGTCTCTATCACGGAGTCTATGTCGTCTTCCAGACACCGCGCGAGACACGAGATCTTAGCATCTGTTCCGATACCCACGACCTCCCCGACGGCTCTTCTCTCGTCGTCACTTACAGCCGGAAAGCCCGCCTCTATGTATCCCACTCCCGCTTCGTCAAGCAGATGCGCTATCTCCTTCTTCTCCTCGACCGAGAACGAGACTCCGGGTGTCTGTTCTCCATCTCTTAACGTGACATCGTATATATGGAGGTCGTCACTCAGTTCGGGTCTGTCGACGAAGTTCGAGAAGCTGTTGGCTTGGGTCATTGTGGTTGTCGTGTTTACTTTCGGTACTTCCCAACTGAGTTAGCTCAGGGTCTTTGTTGAAGCCGGCTTGGATA
>JAXIOF010000072.1 GCA_034190545.1 Candidatus Afararchaeum irisae
GTGAGTAAGAGCGACCAGACAGGCGGATTCGGTAGGTGTGGCGTTCCAGGATGTACAGGATCGGGAGACCGTCTAGTTCGGTTCCTACCCCCAACGGCTCAGATTGAGGTTCAGGACGTGGTTTGTGAGAGTCACTACCGAGACGTTGAGACTTGGAAGAATCACGCAGAAAAAGCGGACTGGATTGAGGAGGTGAGTGAATAATGGGATTAATGGATTCGATAGCCTCGGGAGGTCATAGTGGTAACATCGAAGGGGATGACGAAGAAGCGGACGAAATGGATGACTCGGCGAGTACGGGATACCTCGACCGACAGTATAATGATGAGGACAACGACGGGGTAGGAGATCCCGTAGATGACACACAGACTGGGGACTACAACGACGGTAGTCGAGAAGAACCCAATGACGACGAGGGTTATGGAGAACCGAGAAACGATGACGGCGGTGGATCAAACGGCGATAGTGGTATGGACAACTCGGCTCGAACCGGGTACCTCGACAGGCGATACAACGACGACGACAACGACGGTGTGGGAGATCCCCAGGACAATGTCGACAACTCTCGTCCTCGTATCCGTCGAGCACGTCGGACGGAGTCGGGCAACGACGGAGGACTTCTCGACTCGGCGGCTCAGGTAGTCGGAGGCGCGGTCGACGCACTAACTGGGAGGGATAGAGAGGCACCCAGAGAGAATATTAGATCCGCCGGGATCGGGGCGGGAGTCGTTGATACGATCTCCGACGCCGTAATAGATGCCACGGGTGAGAATTATCTCGGTAGGGGAGAGTACGAAGATGGATCTCCGAACACGGGCGGGGAAAGCGGTTATCTCGGAGTATCTGAGAACGAGCGACAGGACTCAGCTATCATAGATTACGTGAATAGCCTCCGAGAGAGGACGAGAGAGGAGGTCTCTCCGACCTACGGAATGGCTCTTGATCGGAGTCGTCCCGAGTCTCTCAAAAACGTGGACGCTCCTAAACCGGGAGGTAAGTCAGATAGTGAGCTTAGGCAACAGATAGCTAACCAGGCTGAGGGCGTTAGTCCGGGTGAGATACAGATACACAGGACAGGCTCGGGAGGCTACAAGTGGGATTATACGCCGCAGGATATACAGAGGGCACGTAAAGCCGGCTCGTCTATCTACGAGAAGGCTGAGAAGGGAGGGTTCCTCGGAGCACCACTTGAGACGACGTTCGTCGGCGGTGAAATGATAGCAAGAGCGGGGCACGACGCCGGGAAGGCTGTCCGAGACGTACTCCCTCTCGAAAACGTCGGACCTAGGGTTCCGGGTGTCGACGTCGGAGGGGTCGAGGTCGGAGGACAGCAGACTGTCGGCGGTGCGGCTGAGGGGATCGTGAGCATGATCCCGTCGGGTATTGGTCTCGCGGCGGGACAGGTCGCTCAAGCTCCTATGGCTGTTGGGGGAGCGGCTCGTGAGGCGGTGAGTGACGACGGCGATAGTCCGGTTGATATAGCTGAGGAAGTCGCGTCGAGGATAGGTCGAGGCACGGTTAAGACTGGTGAGTTTGCCGCTAAACATCCTGTCGAGACGGCAGGTATGTTGGCTCTCCCGTATGCGGGTAAAGCAGTCCGATCCTTCGGTAAGACAGGGAGGATAGGGTCGAGACTCAGGACATTGTCGAGATCGGATACCTCGGGGCAGGTTGTTAGACGAGCCGTAGAGAGAGGGGATATTAACTACCCCTCGTGGTCTGAGAAGGTTCGAGTCGCCAAGGAGAAATTCACGACAAGACAGTCTCCTTCGGAGTATCCTGTAAAGGCGAGTAGTGACCCCGTGGTCGAGATGAAGCGTTTAGCTGAGGAGTTTACTCCCGAGAAGATGAGGAAGCTCGACGAAGGCGGTTACTTAATGAAACACACCGTCGAGGGGAAGAAGTCGTCGAAGCCGGGATCGGCGTCTTTCGAGACGCGTGCCGGTCGGAAGTACGACACAGAGGGAGCCTTCGTCGGAGGCGAGGCGTATCCCGACATAAAGGGAGCCGTGTCCGCCGCCAAGACCGGGAAAGGGACTCTGACGAAGCTCAAGGAGATCCGAAAGGGACGAGCAGGCACAAGAGCTAGGATAAACCACCTTCTCGATAAAGGGGTCGGAAAGACGGCGAAAGAGAAGGCGTTATCGGAGGTCAAGAACTTCGACAGTCAGTATAAGAGTATACTCAAGGAACTGAAGAATGACGGCATAGCGAAAGCTACGAAACGCCGTGTGGAACGTGCACTTCCCGACACTAAGGAGCCTCACTTAATCCAGATGGAAGTCTCGGACATCCGTCGTATGCCCGAGTCGGTTAAGACTGAGGCGGCGGCTGAGAAGTTCCTCGAAACTCAGGGTCGTTCCGACGTGGCATACGTGAGGTCTCCGTCGAGGACGACGGCGGAAGCCGAGGCGATAATACCGAAGAACTCGGAGTACGTGAAGGTCGACGGCGGTTATAAAGTAAATATACGTGGGAGGAAAGTCCCCGCCGACACGTACGCTCCTATCGAGAAGGTTATCCGAGCGGGAGATCGAGGCGTCAAGACTCTCAAGGAGAGAGGAGTCTCGGAGAGTGTAGCTCGTGAGGCGACTCGGAAGGGCGAGGTCACGGAACGCCTACGTAGGGAGTTGGAGTCATCTAACGAGGTCAAGTCCTACGAAGAGGTACAGAACATAGCCCGAGAGGGACGTCAAGCCGTCGAACGGATAGCTGAGAGAGGACGCCGATCCGAAAGAGTCTCGACGTGGGATACAGCCAAGTTCTCCTCGGTCTCGTTCCTCGACGAGTCTCAAACCCGGACTCGTAGGGAGGCAGGCGACGGTGGACGGTTCGAGACCGACATGGTCGGAGAAGAGACATGGGACGGATACGAAGAGGAGTATACCAGATCCAGAGACAGGGATCGAGGAGGATTCAACGAAGGTTTCGACTTCGACCTCGGGGTTAGAGATGACAGAGATACATCGAGCGACGAGAGTGGCTTTGAGACCGAGAGGACTCCGACACAAGACCGAGATTACGACTATGGCGGTAGTACGACGTGGGACTGGGACAAGTACATCGGAGATCCGAATAACGACGGAGAGAGTGATACGCCGGTAGGCGTCCGAAGAAACGTCGACGAGCCTACGGACTTTACCGAGGCTGTAAGAGACCCCACGGACGACAGGAATCCGCGAGACGTGCCTAACGATAGGGATAGACCAACGAGGGATATTCCCGACCGAGGTATCCCGCCGGGCAAGACACCACCGCATGATCCGGGCGGCGGAGGCGGTGGTGGCGGCGGTACTCCCGGTCTTCCTAACCTCGACCTCGGGGAGGACTCTTATGATGGATTCTTCGACGAGTGGGCAGATATGTGGGAGAATCCGATTGAGTCTCCCGAGGACTTCCTCGATCAAGACGGAGGTGAGCTCTAGTGAACGCAGTCCCCCCACCCTCCGAGACCGAGACCGCCGAGGGAGGGCTCGCCTTTGCGTTCTTAATGGTAGTCGTCTCCCTCGTACTCGTGGCTCTTGTGTGGACGGTGCTCAAACAGCCGTTCGGTGAGCTTCTCGCGGTCTCGGCGGCTCGTTCGACGACGAGCCAAGCTCAAGAGGGACGGAAGTGGGTAAGCCTCGGGTTCATGTGGTACCCGTTTTTCGTCTTGGGCTTCGTAGCCGTGTACTTCTTAATCAGATCGGTCATCGAGGCGGGGGTGAGGTAAGAGATGCTTCGAGTAGCGATACTCGGACTCGTTATGATATTCGCACTCGGTGCGTACATGGTAGCCGCGCCGGTCGTGATCGAGCCGCTTGGGGACGAGGTTAAAAGTTCTCAGGCTGTCGAGGAGACGGGGATCGGCGTGGGTGTCGTCGACTCGATCTTCCAGGTCGCTTTCGTAGGCGTCCCTGTCGGGTTCATGGTCGTAGTTTTCGTGTACGGATTCGCCTGGCTACTCCGACTCGAACGGATCATAGGAGGGCGATAAGCATGAGCGACACAGATACAGGCACAAACACGGACACGGACACGGACACATTCAGAGACCGAGAAAGGGAGACCGGGAGAGTACCCGAAGACAAGAGCCTATCCGAGATACTCCGAGAGGCTCAGAGACTCGAACAGAACGGCGAGATAGACCTCGACCTTGATCTCTCGTCGTCGACGACTATCCTGGATTCTACTACGTCTTCTTCGGGACGGAGGAGGATTACAATGAGATTGAATAAACGCACGATAGCGATAACGGTCGTCGTCTTGGTAGTCGTAGCGTCGACGCCGGTAGCGGCTGAGGACTGGAAAGAATTTGGAAAGAGGGACTCGACGTTCTCGGCTGAGAATGCTCCGAGTGTTGGTACTGTTGAATGGACGAAGGAACTCGGCGGGGGTGGGACAGGCATGACGGTTGTCGACGGGATCGGATACATGGGGACTCGGACAGGAAATCTATATGCGGTAAATCCTAGGACAGGGGAATCTATATGGGAGAAGTCGTATGGGTCGGTGCCAGTAGGTCAGCCGACTTATGTACACTCGGAAGAACTCGGACATGACCTCTTGATTACTACGGCAACTGCACCGGGATCTACAGTCGTTGATGCCATGTACCCGTCGAATGGGTCAACGGTATGGACATACTCGATCTCATCAGGGAATCGAGAAATAAATTCGAGATCTGTTCCTGCCCATCCTAAATTAGTGAATCATACCTCGCCTAAGAGGGTCATAATTGGAGCCGGACATAAGATAGTCTCGTTAGACCTGACTGGTACAGAATTGGTTAATAGAACTGTTACTGTGCCTAGCTCTGACGGAGAGGCGAAAACTGATACTATAACGCATCCTATCAAGAGTTGGGATAGTGGGAATATACACTTTAGTGCGTATGTTATTAGTAGAGATTTCCCCGAGCGTTACGGTCTTGAGTATACTATAGGTAATCTTGGTTTAAAAGCCACTCCACGGAAGTATAAACTGTCGAGATCGATAACGGCGAATTATACAGGCTCTCCTCATACTATTATAATGGATGACGGGGATTACAGAGAGGAGAGATCTGGATCTGTAGTGGGAGCATCGGAGATTCCTGGTGGTTATTATACAGTTACTCGATCTGAAAGCTACTCAGAAATGCGTAGCTCTACGGAATGGGAGTTGCAGTATCGGGATAGATACGGTAATGTAATCTGGAACAGTTCAGCATCTGCGTATTTTGATTACGACACACCGTCACCGTCCCCTCCGATGAACTCTATCGCAGGGACTGAAGATAAAGTCCTATGGCTTAACTACGATGATGGGACTGACCCCGGAAAAGGTTGGACTCTATCTGGGTACGATAACCCCGAATATGATGAGGGTACAGAGATCTATACAGTACAGTCGGACACGTCGAAAGCTCCAAGCCCAATTACAATCTCAAATAACGCGGCATTCGTCACTTTAGGCACGACTCTCTACGCGATAGGAGACTATCAACCTCCCGAGAGACACACGCCGAAGCTCTCCGATCCGTCGCCTTCAGACGGCTCGTCTGTTTCTCCTTCAGAGGCGGGTGTAGAGCTATCTATCAACGTCTCCGACGCCGATCTCTCCTCGGGGGATCAAGTCACAGTCTCGTTCTACGATTTCGAGACGGGAGATAAGGTCGGCGAGGTACAGACGACTCAGAACACGACGGCGTCGGTGACGTGGGACGTTCACTCTTCCGGCACTCACGGGTGGTATGCCATAGCCCAGGACAGTACGGGAAAGAGTAAGTCGACGGACGTGTTCACGATCGAGATCGACTCGGCTCCCCATGTCACGTCGGCGTCTCCCTCCGACGACGAGGTCGTGAACGAGGAGACTGTCACTCTTCAAGCTCAGATCTCCGACTCGGAGTTCCCCAACGACACAGTCAACGTCTCGTTCTACAACGCCGAGAACGAGAGTCTGATAGGCTCTCAAGTGATCTCGGACGCGGGAGTAGCCTCGACGACGTGGAACGTCGGCGGCGGACGTCACGGGTGGTACGTGAAGGCTGAGGACTCGAAGAACCAGACTTCGGTGTCGTCAGTCTACACCTTCGGAACACCGGGACGACTCGTATTCCGTAGGTCGAGCGATACTAAGCTCATAAACCAGACCGAGGTCAACGTCGAGATGCAGGCTCCCGGCGGATTCTCCTACTCGGGGTCGACGACCTCGGGGTACTTCAACTTCTCCGAGCTAGGAACATACCCCGACAAGGAGGCGGTCGTCGACGTCCGAGCCGACGGATACTTTAACACGTCTCTGTCAGTCGCCGACTTTACGAGGTCGTCGACGGTCTACCTCACCGAAGGGAACGCGTCGAGTGGTCTACCGATCACGTTCAAGCTCAACGACAAGACGGGGATGTTCCCGGCGTCGGAGTCGACTCTGACGATTAAGAAGCCTCTCGGAAACGGTGAGATGGGGACGGTCAAGTCGTCGAGCTTCGGAGCGGCGAACACTCTCGGAGTACATCTTAGCAAAGGACAGAGATACCAGTTAGAGATCGAGAACGCCCAGGGCGACACGAGGTCACTCGGCAACTTCCGCCCTGTACAGCCCGGCACGTACACGCTTCCGGTCGGGCGCGTGAATTACACCATAGAGGAGGGCGAGACCTACGCCGTCGACGCCTACATCGAGAACAACGCGATAAAGTTCGAGTACGCCGATCCGACGAATAAGACGAAGAAACTCGACGTCAATATCTACGAACGCGGGAACGAGACGAACTCGATCTACCAGAACACGTGGGAGGTCGCTCCCGGCGAGAACATGACGCCTAAGCAGGCGTCGGCTATGCTCTCGGAGTCCCAGAGAAAGAAGACGTGGGTCGTAGACTGGGAGAGGACGCCGGTACAGGGAGATACTGAGGGTGGACAGATAGTCCTCGGAGCACAGAAAGGGTCGAGTCCTCCGATCCCCGACGAGTGGCAACATCGTATATCGATTATCTTCCTCTTGCTCATAGCGGCGATATTCGGAGGCTCTCTCGCCGAAGCGGGAGCACTAATCACGTCGTTCTTTGCGGGTATCCTGTGGTACATAGACTGGCTCCCTCCCACGATGGGTGTCGGTATCATAGTCGCATCGATCATTATAGCTGTACTCTGGATGCTCGGAAAGAGGGGGTTAGAGTAATGCCTCGTTTCCGTACCCTCCCGATCCTCGTCCTACTCATATTCCTGAACGGAGCGGCGGGATTCATGGCGGCGTCGGGTATCGCCGACAACCTCGGCGTAGCTCCTCAGCCCGGCGGATCGGGACAGATCGAGGAGATGAACAACGACATGAAGAGCTTCGGCTCCTCGACGACGGACGGTGAGGGATTCACGGGTCGCGTAGGCGGTGCTCTCTCGTACGTGATCGATGCCTTCTCGGTGCTTTTCGCGGCTCCGACTATGATAGCTAACGCGGGGGTGCCGACGTACGCGGTGACGTTCGCTTTTGCGCCGTTGTATCTCCTCGTCGGCTTGGACTTAATCAGCCTGTTCTTAGGAGGCTAAACCATGTATGACAAGCTCAAATCCGGCATAAACGGCATAGAGACGACCCATCTCCTCGTCGTCGCGGTGGTGGTCGCGGGTCTGTCGGGAGGAGTGATCGGGAGCACGGTGAGCTCGGACGCG
>JAXIOF010000073.1 GCA_034190545.1 Candidatus Afararchaeum irisae
ACTATAGGAAAACGCGTCGCAGAGGCTGTCGTCGAACAGGACGACATGAGTCTCCGTGGGGTATCTGACCACCGTATCAACTACGTCCTGAGGACTCTTCTCGGTGAGGGTGGATCGCTTGAGGGCGTCGACCTCTATGCCTCCGACGACGGTGCTCTCGAAGAGATGGGACGTCAAGCCTTCGAGCCCGAGGTCGAGGGTACTCTCGAAGACCTCACCGATGAGGTCGACGTAGTGGTCGACTCTACCCCGGCTGGCGTCGACGCCGAGAACAAGAGCCAGATCTATGAGCCCAACGACACGAGAGCCGTCTTCCAGGGTGGTGCCGACGCGGATATATCCCGTGTCTCGTTCAACGCCAACGTCAACTACGAAGACGCGAGAGACGAGGACTTCGTGAGAGTAGTCTCGTGTAACACAACCTCTCTGTTACGCACAGTCGGCGCAGTCGACAGACGGTTCGGCGTAGAGACAGCCACGGCGAGCCTCGTGAGACGAGGGGGTGACCCTCCTCAGGACTCCCGGGGTCCCATAAACTCGGTAGTCCCCGCCGACGTCCCCTCCCACCACGCCGACGACTTCAACGAGGTGCTACCCGGGATAGACCTCACGACCCTCGCAGTCAAGGTTCCGAGTACACTCGGACACGTACATATGGTAGACATCGAAGTCGACGACGACGTCACGGAGGACGACGTCTTAGCCGTCTTCGACGACGAGCCGAGGATAAAGACAGAGTCCCTGGGTCACGGCTACGGATCGACTGCGAGGATCACCGAGAGGATGAGAGACCTCGGGAGACCACGTTATGACTCGCCCGAGGTTCGTGTCTGGGAGGAGACCGTCAGGGTCGACGAAGGCTCAGTCTACTGGATAAACATGGTACACCAGGAGTCGATAGTTATACCTGACAACATAGACGCCATAAGATCCCTCCTCGGACTCGCCGACAGACAGGAGTCGGTCTCTATGACTGACGACTCTATGGGGATAAGCTAGTCTATGTCCCGACTCTCCTCAACAGCCGAGACGAAGACGGAGACAGAGACGGCGACGCCTCTAACCCTCTGTTTCGAGGTACACCAGCCTCACAGACTACGTGTGGACGGTGTCAACCAAGACGCCGACACACTCTATGACAGGTACTTCGACGACGAAATGAACGAGGCGTTCTTCAGAGACGTCGCCGAGAACTGCTATTTCCCAGCGACTGAACGTCTCCTCACGAAGGCGAACGAGCTACTCGAAGACGGCAGGCGTCTCGTCGTCAACTTCTCGGTTTCGAGTAGCTGGATAGACCAGGCGAAGGAGTACCACCCCGAGCTAATAGACCTGTTCAACGAGTTCCCCGACGACTGTGTTGACTTCATAGGTCAGACACATTACCACTCCCTCGCGGGACTCTTCGAGGACAAGTCGGAGTTTCGGTACCAGATACGGAGACACCGCGACCTGATAGAAGACACCTTCGGCGTGAGACCCCAGGTGATGACCAACACCGAGCTCATATACCACAATGAGGTGGGCAGCATAGCCGCTGAGGAGGGCTACAAGGGGGTCTTCACCGAGGGAGTCCCGCGTGTACTCGGCTGGAGATCACCCAACTACGTCTACACACAGCCCGACTTCGCAGCCGACAGACGGAACAGTATACTCCTCAGAAACAGACGTCTCACCGACGACGTCGGCTACAGATTCTCCGCTGAATGGTGGGACTCTTATCCCCTCACAGCCGAGAAGTACGCCTCATGGCTCTCCGAGACGGACGGCGACCTGATCAATCTCTTCATGGACTATGAGACCTTCGGGGAGCACCACTGGGAGGGCACCGGAGTTCTCTGGTTCCTCGAATCACTACCCGACGAGGTTCTGAAGCACGACCTAGAGTTCGCGAAGGTGAGAGAAGCCGCCGAGATCGATCCCGTCGGGGAGTACGACGTATTCGAGTACAACACCGTCTCGTGGGCGGATCAGGAGATGGACTCGAGCGCGTGGCTCGGAAACCCCGTCCAGAAGATGATATTCGAGAAGCTCCAGGAGATAGAGGAGAAGGTCAAGATGCTCGACGACCCCGAGGTCACCGATGTCTGGAGGAAGATGCTGACATCCGACCATCTACACCATATCGCCACAAAGACCTACGACGACGGCTCGGTACACAACTACTTCTCCTACTTCGACCATCCTCACCAGGGATTCGCCGTGATAACCCAACATCTCATCGACTTCCGTGAGAGGGTCAACGAGATGGTGAGGTAAGAGAAATGAGTATAATGAGTATAATATATGACATGCCCGGGGAGGGTTTCGAACCCTCGGCCTCCGCATGTCCCAGGAGACGAGCGCCTTACTCGAATGCCCTATGAGTGCGGCGCTATGACCGGCTAAGCCACCCGGGCTCAGTTTACGAGAGGGGGCAGATGCACATTAAGGTTATCATATGCGGTGCATGTGCTCGAAGAGATCACGGTGCTGGACTATGATCTCGACCCCCTCGTCCTCGGCGGCGTCATTTAGGGCGTCACGGAGATCGTCGACCTGTGTTCCTTGGAGGCTCGCTATGAGTATCATTGTGAAGAAGCCGCTCGCGACCGTCTGAGATATGTCCTCTATGTTTACGTTGAGGTCGGCGAGGGTCTGTGTGACGGAAGCCACTATGCCCGGGTGGTCAGCACCTGTGACCGTCACGACCGCGTGTTCGTCCTTCTCCATGGATAGAGTTCACGGCGACGACATATAACGGTTTCCTCGGGTATCTGTCTTCTCCAGAGACGAACACACGAATAGGATACTTTTTACCCACATTTATAACCTGAAAGTATGCGGTGGTATTATATACCCTCCTTCTTGTAGAGGGTATTGGGTGGGGTTGACAATGGCACAGATTACAGCCGTACCAGCCGTGTCTACATCCTGGATCATGGCTCTTATCGGACTCGGGACTCTTTTTCTCGGACTCTCGGTGTACCAGACAGTCGGTGTACTCAGATCGGTCGACAGGGGAACCCCCCGGGAGAACTGCTGGAGAGCACTCCTAGTTCTGATGGTAGTATTCGTAGCCGGCTATCTCCGAGCCATGACTGTCGTAGCTACGGGATCGAGCTCTGTCTCGACACTCACGGCGTCTGTCTTCTTTCTCGGTGGCGTCTTCGTCTACCTCGTCGTAGTAACCAGCCGGAAGACTATAGACGAGCTCCACGACACGACCTACTCGCGCGACTACCTCTCGGGGATACTTGAGGCGATGGAGGAGAGTCTGATGGTGGTGTCTCGTGACGGCAGAATAACCCGTGTAAACGGAGCACTCGTGGATCTTCTGGGCTACACCGAGGACGAACTTCTGGACTCCTCGTGTAAGAAAGTCTTCGCCGACGGAGACCTCCCGTTTGAGGGATGTCCCAACCCAGTACAGGAGGCTATTGACAGGGGCGGTATAGACGGTGTCGAGGCGAGTTTCGAGACTAAAGACGGCGAAGAGATCCCCGGTCTGTTCTCCGCCTCTCTGATGTATGAGGACGACGATGTAGCCGGAGTCGTCTGTACGGGACGTGATATCTCACGTATAAAGAGGTATGAGGAGGATCTCGAACACCGTAACGAGAAGCTCAACAGGTTCGCGAGCGTCGTCTCACACGACCTCAGAAACCCTCTCAACGTCGCAAAGGGACGTCTTAGCCTAGTAGACGAGAGATGTGGATGTAACGACTCCGGGGTCTACGAGAGTCTGAGTAAAGCCGAGGACGCCCTCGGACGGATGGAGGATATAATAGACGACGTTCTGACTCTGACGCGAGGAGACGGCGTCTCTGACGACGAGATGTCTGATGTCAGCCTCACCGAGGTCGCTGAGAACTGTTATGCGAGCGTCGACTCTGATTCGGAGGAGAGACTCTGTGCCGACCTTGTGGTTGAGGACGACCTGACGTTACGTGCACATCCCGGACGTCTACAGCAGATGCTCGAAAACCTCTACAGGAACTCCGTAGAACACGCCGGCGACGACGTGACGGTCTATGTGGGAACCCTCGACGGGAGCGAAGGCTTCTACGTCGAGGACGACGGCGAGGGAATACCCGAGGAAGAGAGGGAGGAAGTCTTCGAGTCGGGGTACACGACCTCGGACGCCGGAACGGGACTCGGTCTCGACATAGTTGAGGACATCGCCGAGTCCCACGGCTGGGACATAGATGTCACCGAAGGCTCCCACGGAGGCGCGAGATTCGAGATGGAGACAGACGGAGCCGTCACGACTTCGACTTCGGCTTCGGCTTCTACTTCTGTGTCTCGATCGAACTGACTGTCTCTACTATCTGTCTCACCCTTTGGTAGTCGTCGGTCAGAAAGCCGTAGTACCTCCCTGGCTCACGCTCCTCGGCGAGTAGAGCGCGTCCCGTGCCGTCGCCTGCCTCGAAGACGACGAACCAGAACCTCTGTATCTGAGGCGAGTCACTCACGTGGAAGGTGACCTCAGTCTCATCGGGAGGGGGCGGTCTCCAGGTAGAGTCCGAGGAGCCGCGTGATCCGTATACGTGGATGTCTACTCCGAGAGAAGCCATCTCCGAGTAAGTCCCCCACTGTTCCTCGATGAGTGAGAGTCTCTGGAAACCCGACCGTACTGTGCCCTCGCCTCTGCGCAGAGCCGTCCCCTCTACCTCGTGTGACGCAGTTATGAGACTCGACTTCGTCTCGAACTCGAATGTGGATCCGTAGATCTCTTTTATGACATCCGGGGTCTCCTTTCCCACGAAGCCGCCGTCGTCGTACTCGGACTCAGACTCGGACTCAGACTCGGTATGGGTCTCCTTGTCGGTTCTGTAAGCTAGATAGGTATACACGTCGTCTATCTCCGAGCAAGCGTCGGGGCTCTCCCGGAGTCCGAGAACAGCGGTGTTCTCGGGTAACGAGGAGTCGTCTCCTTCGACCTCCACCATCACGTTCCAGGATTCGAGGTACTCAGAGACGACGTCTAACATACCCCTAGTTCCGGTGTAGTTATAGACTCGGAGACTTCTTTCCTCCCTTTCGGCTTCGTCGAGTAGGTCGGAGAAAGACATCTGATAGTAGTGCGACGGACGGGATTTGAACCCGTGTTGTGACCGTGGCAGGGTCACGTGATACCACTACACTACCGTCGCATAATGCGTACATCCATACTTATACAGGACACAGTCATAAATTCATCGAAAACTCCGTCTCGTTCCTCCGGCTTGTCACCGTCACTGTCACCGTCACAGAGACGTGACCCCGAGGTAGACAGCCAAAGTAGTCAGAGCCGCGGCTGTCAACGCAGTCACCGTTATCCGCAGAGCGTA
>JAXIOF010000074.1 GCA_034190545.1 Candidatus Afararchaeum irisae
CAAAGATTTACAGACGAGGTCGTCAGACCGAGCGAAGTAGGGTGGGGTAGTTGATGGAGGCTACATCCCACTGTGTAACGGTATGTCCTTTTAATCCGATATATCGAACGCTTCGGTAAATTTATGACTTTTAGCGAGCAAATACCTCATAGAGGTCAGTCGCTGGTACTGACACGTATGAACAGAGGTGAGCTGTCCTTAGATGAACCGCAATACTCTCGAATCCGTGGTAGATTCAGTTCACGACTCGACAGAGTCCCGAAGAGACGGTATACGTCGGTCGGATGGCAAGACTGGACTCGTACTCTCGTGTTCGATGCGAGGCTGCGAACCCAGCGGGTCGCCCTGGCCTGTCGACAGTAGCTGGAGTCTCCTGACTCTCCAGACCCTCGCAAACCAGGCACGGAGCCGGTACGCTCGTCACGACGACTACGAGGAGGTTATCAACCGCGACATAGGACGTCTCAAGAAACAGTACGACATCTCAGCAGTGCTTATAGCCGGACACACTGACTGTAGGGTTCTCGAAGACGCCTACGAGAACTGGGTTGGATCTACTTCGGACTCACGTGTCGGGATCGAGACGAGACTTGAGCCTCTCTGTTCGGTCGTCGGAGACGGATTCGAGGAGGGGGTTCTGACGGAGTCGATGTCACCCAGAACGGTACGTCACCGACTCGCGGAGTACAACGTCTGCCGCCAATCCGAGTTCCTCAACGAGGTGTTTCCTTCCTCAGTCACAGTCGCTGGCTATGTTCACGACCAAGACGGTGTGTACGGCTCTTTTCCCGACAGACGGTATCTAGTCGCCTTCAATGGTCAGACCCGTCCACGGACAATCCGGAGCCGTATCCCCGACGACACGTCGGTTCGGGTGGGAAGTCTCCTGACACCCTCTCCGGCTTAGCTTAGACTTAGGCTGCTGAGTCTTTGGCTCGGCTCTGGGGCTCAGCCCTGACAGCTTTTCCCGTGAACCATCACGAAAAATCACAGGATTAATAAAGCTGCTTTCGAACAACCTGTGAATATAGATAGGTTTAATAGGCAATCTGTTCGTAATACAGATGAAAACGACCATAACGGTATATGACTCGTCAGTATTTCCGAGACGAGTCGTGAAGCCGACTCAACTATGTCACGAAGCACATCAAAGAAGACGGTGGGATCGCTCTCAGACACGAAAACAGAGTCGCCGTTCGTCCCTGTCGCATTAACCTGGCTCGTCTGGTCGCTCTTCGTCGTAAGTACGGCTGGACTCGTTGCCCGGGTCGTCTTCGACCTAAGACTCCGGCTTCCCGGAGTACTCGAAGTCGACGGACTGACTCTTCTGATGTGGACGGTTGTGACCTTCTTCAGCGGTATCGTCCACAGCTACTCACGCCGCTACATGGCAGGTAGCAGACATAAGACGGACTTCTTCGCGACTGTGTTCGGTTTTACTCTAGTCGTAATGGGACTCGTCGCGGCAGACCATATCGCCCTCTTCGGATCACTCTGGATGGTGATGGGTCTGCTGATGGCGAGACTCATCGGTACCATCAGAGGCTGGCAACACGCACAGGCTGCTGCGACGGTTGCGCGTAACTACTTCGTCGCCAGCAGTGGCTTCCTCAGTGTCGCCCTCGCAGCCCTGTGGTGGGCGACTGGCGAGACCACTGTCTCCGGAATCACGGCGTCGACACCAGCCATAGATGGACCTCTTCTGGCAGTCGCTGCCGGGGCTCTGATCCTCGCGGCGATGATCCAGTCGGCACTCATACCGTTCCATACGTGGCTACTTGGATCGATGACGGCACCTACACCAGCCTCGGCACTGATGCACGCCGGCTTCGTCAACGCAGGAGGAGTTCTTTTCGTTCGGTTTGCTCCTGTCATCACCGTCGATCCGACTATAATGCTCGTGATAACCGTCGTCGGTGCTCTGAGTGCCTTGCTGGGTAAGCTGTTTAAGTCGGTTCAGGTCGACACCAAGTCCCGGCTAGGCTGTTCGACCGTCGGACAGATGGGATTCATGATTATGCAAGCCGGACTCGGATTTTTCGGTGCCGCGATCACCCATCTGATTCTCCACGGCTTTTACAAAGCCTACATGTTCCTTTCGTCTGGCGAGGAGGTCGAACACACCAAGCCCACCGACAAGTCTCATACGAAGAAGACTCTCGGCGTAGCCGGAGGCGTCGTAACCGTGGCGGCTGGACTCGCGGGCGGTGTCGTCTTCGCCGCACTCACCGGAAAGGGAACGAGCCTCGACAGTGGGCTCCTCCTCAACGGACTCATCGTTCTGACGATGTTACACGCGACTCAGGGTGCTGTGAGTAACACAGACCTTCCGGCTACGTATCGGTACGGGGTCGCACCACTCGTCTCGCTGACCGCGGTCGCTGTCTACGGATTAGTCTATACCGCGATCAAACACGTCATGGTGGATGTCCCGACGGTCACGGCACCCGCCGAACTCACGGCTGTTCACGCGGTCGTGGCTGCGGGTTTCCTGGGAACCTACATCGCAATCGAGACCGGCGTATACCGACGTAGTGAACGTCTTTACGTGGCGTTTGTGAATGCCACTCAGGCACCGTCTAAGACATTACTGACTTCGAAGGAGGACTACAATGAGTACTGAAACAGACACAGATATCCACGGTAGCATCGAAGCCACAGCTGACAAGGTCGGTTCGGTCTGGCCCCTACACTCGTTCGTAACCGCAAATCCGCTTTCGGGGTTCGAGGATCAGCCGTTCCACGAGGCAGTTGAGGAGGGCGCGCGGCTGTTCGGAGGCGACGGCTACCCTAGTGCCGAGGTCTTCCGCCGGGCGTGGGAGAACGGGGATATCGAGACCGAACTCCTGAAGACGAAGCTCGTCGAACACGGATACGCGCCTGACCCCGAAGCTACACTCGGACGTATCGCAGAATCCGAGAGCGACGTCTACTCAGCCTCAGATGATACGACGGCTGACGAGGAGTCGGCTACCGAGAGGGTCGACAGACTCCTGACGAAGTGGCTCTCGGTATTCCTCGACCAGGGGAAAGCCCACTGGTCGATGCCCAGCCGTGAGGAGGGCTTCTATACTGCCTTCCTAACGGTGGCTCGCAACGACGGCGAGGTTCCCAACACGAAACGTCTGACTGAGCTCTCCACCGACCCCGCCGAAGCCATATCAGAGATACTCAGCGAGTATCCTCGGTCGGAGTGGCAGACTGTATTCGAGTACCATCTTACGGCTCTGCCGGGATGGACGGGATTCATCAAACAACGTATCGACGACGGCGATAGCTGGCAGTCTGCTTATCCCATCACACTCACCGAGTACGTCGCGGCTCGGTTAGTTCTCGCGGATATAGTCGACGCGCCGATACATCCCGAGGAGGCGTCAGATCCCCGGTTCCTCGACGACGCGAATCCTACGCAAACCGACACGTATGACGACTCTGTCACGTTACCGCTCCCGGCTGTCTGGCTCTCGGCATGGGAAGCCACATACAGGAATCAACTCGTCGACGCAGTCTCCGAAGAAAGTGAGAGCCTCGAACAGAGCCGGAGCTCCACGTCTACCTCTACCTCTACTTCTACCGACGGAGACAGCCACCGACCCGACGCTCAGCTCGTTTTCTGTATCGATACTCGTTCGGAGATCATCCGCCGCCACATAGAGGCGACGGGTGACTACGAGACACACGGATACGCCGGCTTCTTCGGGGTTCCGATGCGTTATAAGGGCTACAACACAGACGTGGCTGCCGACGCTTGCCCACCTATCGTCGAGACACAGCATTACATAGTCGACTCCCCGAGCGACACGGGCAACCAGGAACGTATCGCTCACGACCACTGGACGAACCTCTTCGGTGCCGCGACGGATCTACTGAAGACTCTGAAGGGCAACGCCGCTACAGTCTTCAACTTCGTCGAAGCCACCGGCAGTGGCTACGGTCCTATGCTTGCCACCCGCACACTCCTCCCGAGACGTGTCTATGACTTCCTCGAAACCAAGGACGACTTCGTTCCCAACCACCACGAGTTCTGTGAGCTGTCTGTGGGTAATCAGTGTCTGAGTGATGGACTCACCCTCGATGACAAGGTCGAGTATGCCACGACAGCCTTTGAACTCATGGGATGGGAGGAGTTCTCGCGTCTCGTCGTCTTCGTGGGTCACGCGAGCGAAACCACGAACAATCCGTTCGGTTCGAGTCTCGACTGTGGCGCGTGTGCGGGCAACCCCGGAGGTCCAAACGCACGCGTCCTAGCCACTGTATGTAACGACAACGCCGTCCAAGAAGAGCTACGAGACCTCGGGTTCGAGATACCCGACGACACGGTCTTCGTCGCCGGCGAACACAACACTACGACCGACGAGATAGAGCTTTACACTGACGGGGTTCCCGAGAGCCACGAGGCTGAACTCGAACAGCTCAGCGAGGACCTCGCTACGGCTCGCGCGGGTGCAGCGTCTGAACGTTACTCAGACTCGGACTCCGGAGGTATACGTGAGACAGAGCGGCGGTCTGCCGACTGGGCAGAGACACGTCCCGAATGGGGACTCGCTGGCAACGCCTCGTTTGTGATAGGACCACGTCAGCTCACCTCGGGTCTCGATCTCGACGGAAGAGCCTTCCTTCACTCGTATGACTGGTCTACCGACCCCGACGGAGACGCACTCGAAGCCATCATGACTGGACCTATGGTCGTCACACAGTGGATCAACAGCCAGTACTACTTCGCAGCCGTCGACACCGCAGTCTACGGCAGTGGATCGAAGGTGACACACAACCCCGTCGGTAACATCGGCGTCTACCAGGGCAACGGCGGCGACCTGATGACCGGACTACCTCTCCAGTCACTCAGGAAGTCCGACGACGAGCTATACCACAAGCCCCTGCGTCTCTCGACGGTTATACACGCGCCACTCGAACGCGTCAACCAGGTTCTGTCAGACCACAAGGAGGTGACCCAACTCCTCGACAACAGCTGGCTCTCTCTTACGGTCGTCGATCCGACTCAGGGTCACAGAGCCTTCGATTACGAGGGCGAGTTCGACTGGACATCCGTCTCCGGCGAAACCCGGTCTAAACCAGAGTCAGACTCAGAGCCCGAGGTGACCGACTCTCGGATTGCGGCGGACGACTAATCCGCCATCTCGGTTAGAACCAAGACTGAAGACAGTTAGTACTGTCTTTTAATATCTAAAATTTACTATAGATATACTAATATTTATATACTGAAGTACGTCTAAACGAGTCTGTGTATAAAGATAAATCAGTGTGAGGCAGCATAGTTTAAACTAGCCTGAGGTCACGTCTGAGCCATCAGTCCAAAACCCCGAAACAATGAACGACTCACTCTACGAACTCATCGTCGAGGAGAGTAACGACGGTGTCTTAGTCGCACAGGACGGCGAGGTCGTCTACGCCAACCAACGTCTACAGGAGATGACTGGCTACTCCGACGACGAGATACTCGGTTCGTCAAAGACGATGGCTGTCGCGCCCGAGTACGTCAGAGAGGTCGAGGGGTACCACCGAGCACGTATGGAGGGGAAACCCGCTCCGAGCCGGTACGAGGTCGAAATCCAAACCGAAGACGGCGACCGTGTCCCTGTCGAGCTTTCTGTCAGCCGGGTCATATACGAGGGGGAGCCGGTATCAGTCTCATTCTGGCGGGATATAACCGAGACGAAGGAGAAGACACGGGAGCTACAAGACCTCAAGCGTGAGTACGATTCGGTCTTCGAGAACGTCCAGGACGCCCTCTTCCTACTCAACGTCGATCAAGACGGTACGGTTTGGTTCCAGCGGTTTAACCAGAGAGAGGAGGAGTACACAGGCAAGTCGACCGAGGAGATCCGTGGCAAGACTCCCGTCGAGGCTTTCGGCGAGGATCTCGGCTCAGATCTACGCGCAAACTACCGCGAATGTGTCGAACGCCAGGAGACGGTGACCTACGAGGAAGAGATTACACTCGGCGATGAGACGCGTGTCTGGCAGACTAAGTTAACCCCTGTCGTCGTCGACGGACGTGTCGAGAAGATCGTGGGATCGGGACGTGACATCACCGAACGTAAGGAGTACGAGGAAGACCTCGAACGCGCCCGGAAGAGACTCCGAGTCCTCTTCGACGAGGCACCCGACGCGATGGCTATACACGGCTCCGAGGGTGAGATTCTGGACGTGAATCGGGGTGCCGTCGACTACACCGGCTACTCACGTGACGAACTACTCTCTATGAATGTCTCCGACTTCGAAGCCGGGAAAGACGAGGAAGACCTGCGTGAGATGTGGTCTGAGATGGAGCCGGGCGAGACTGCGAAGCTCGAAACCCGACACAGACGAGCCGACGGATCGACCTATCCCGTCGAGGTCTGGGTATCGAGGATAGACGTCCACGGCGAGCCCCGGTATCTCGCGCTCGCACGTGACATCACTGAGCGCAACGAGTACGAGGAAGAGCTGGAGGAGAAGAACGCCTTACTCTCGACTCTCTTCGAGTCATTGCCCGTCGGGGTTCTGGCTGAGGACAGCTCGCGCAGGGTTCTGAAGACTAACCAGCAGATGTTCGATCTCTTCGGCATACCTGGAGATCCTGACGAAGTCGTCGGAAACGACTGTGAGAAGATGGCGGACGAGATGAAAGACCTCTTCGTCGACTCCGAGGGGTTCGTGGAACGTATCAACAGTATAGTCGAGAGCAACGAGCCGGTCGATAAAGAAAAGATCCAACTCGTAGACGGACGTACATTTGAGAGAACCCATCGACCTGTTGAGATGCTAGGCGACGACGGTCATCTCTGGATCTACCGTGACATCACACAGAACAAGGAGTACGAGAACGAGCTTAAACACGCACGTGAAGAGCTTCGTCAGGTAATAGATCTCGTCCCGGATATGATATTCGCTAAGAACCGAGAGGGTAAGTATCTCCTCGCAAACCAGAAGACAGCCGACGTCTACGGGTCAACTTCCGAGGAGATCGAAGGCTCATTCGAGAAGGAAGTCATCCCCAATCCCGAGGACTCCGAGGAGTTCCGACGTGACGACATCGAGGTCATCGAGTCAGGCGAGCCGAAGCAGAATCCCGTCGAAACCATAACGACCGCCGACGGCGAGAAACGTGTCCTACAGACGACGAAGATACCCTACAAGGTTCCCGGAACCGGCGAGGACGCTGTTCTCGGATACGCGCGTGACGTGACCGAACTCAAGGAGTACGAGGAGGAGCTCGAAGAACAGCGTGACAGCCTCGAAGTCCTCAACCAGGTAGTCCGCCACGACATACGTAACGACCTCCAGCTCGTCTTAGCCTACACCGACGCTCTAGAGATGTACGTCGAGGAGGAGGGCGAGAAATACATCGAGAAGGTTCTCGACGCCGCACGTGACGCAGTCGACATCACGACGACGGCGCGCGACGTCACCGAGGTAATGCTCCAGTCGGAAGCCGACAGATGTCCCGTGAACCTGAGACTGACTCTTGAGAACGAAGTCGACGACGCACAGTCGAACCACGAAAATGCCCTTATTACGGTAGACGGTTCTGTCCCCGACGTAGATGTACTTGCCAACGACATGCTGGAGTCTGTCTTCAGGAACATACTCAATAACGCCGTCCAGCACAACGACAAGGAGGTAGCCGAGGTAACTGTCTCGGCAACCGTCGAGGGTGAAGACGCAGTCGTCAGGGTAGCCGACAACGGACTAGGGATTCCCGACGAGAGGAAGGAGGAGATATTCGGAAAGGGTGAGAAGGGACTCGAAAGCGAGGGAACCGGCATAGGTCTCTACTTAGTCCACACACTCGTAGACGAGTACGGCGGCGATGTCTGGGTAGAGGACAGACACGACGGAACCGAGGGATCAGTCTTCAGGGTCAGACTTCGAACCGCCTAACCCACCCGTCAAGAGCGACTTGACCGAACTATATTTGAGTCCACCCCGAACAGAGTATAGTATGACGAGAAAGGCGACTGCGATAGCCCATCCGATACAGGGTCTAATCAAGTACCACGGTCTACGTGACGACGAACTCCGTATCCCGTACCACGACTCGATCTCTGTCTGTACCGCACCGTCCTCGACCAAGACGACAGTCGAGTTCGGACACGAAGACGACACCGTGATAGTCGACGGAGAAGAGATAGACGACTCGGGGTATGAGAGAGCATCTAAGATACTCGACAAGGTGCGCGAGATATCCGACGTCAGTTCGGGAGCAAGAGTCGAGTCGGAGAACACATTCCCGTCAAACGTCGGCTTAGGCGCGTCGTCGTCGGGCTTCGGAGCGCTCTCTGTCGCCGCGGTGAGGGCAGCGGGTCTCGACCTAAGCTTAGAGGAGATATCCGCTATAGCACGACGTGGGGCGACTTCTGCGACGAGGAGCGTAACGGGAGGCTTCTCACATCTCCGGACGAGCATGGTCGACGAAGAGTGTGCGTCCGAACGTATTCAGACGGGATTCGACGAGGACGACCTCAGGATAGTCGTCGGACTCGTCCCCGAGTTCAAACACACAGCGCGCGCACACGACGAGGCGGCGGAGTCGCATCTCTTCGAGAGCCGTCTCGCGTACATACACGGTGCTGTCGCCGAGATGCGGAAGTCCTTACGTGACGGCGACTTCGACGAGACCTTCTCCTCAGCCGAGAGCGACTCACTCTCGCTACTCGCGGTCACTATGACGGGACCCGAGAACTGGATCTACTGGCAGCCCGAGACACTCGAACTCCTCGAACTCGCGCGCGGCCTGAGAGACGACGGCGTCCCCGTCTACTTCTCGACCGACACCGGAGCGACCGCCTACCTCAACACGACTAAGGAACACGCCGACAGGGTCGCTGACGAAGTCGAAGACCTCGGGGTCGAGTCACGCGTCTGGAAGGTCGGTGGGAGCGCGAGGACGGTCGACGACCATCTGTTTTAACATCTCACAGAACCTCTATCGAGTAAGATGGACACCGAAGACCTCAGACGCGACATGCCAGCACTCGACGACTGCGTCTACCTCAACACAGGGGCAAGCGGTCCGTCTCCGAGGCGCGTCGTCGAAGCCGGGGAGGAGTTCCTTGAGTACCACGAGTACGACTCTCCGGCACGTGAGGGGATGTATACCTCCGCAGCCGACGTCCTCGCCGAGACCCGCGACTCCGTAGCGAGCCTCGTAAACGCAGACTCCGATGAGAGCGAGATCTGTCTCACACAGTCGACTACCGAGGGGATAAACATAGTCGCCGAGGCACTCGACTGGGAAGAGGGCGACAAGGCTGTGATGACTGACATCGAACATTCGTCGGGCATACTCCCGTGGAAACGTCTCCGCGACTTACACGGAATAGATGTCGAGGTCGCCGAGACTACCGACGGCTACCTCATGCGCGAAGAGGACGACAGGGACGCCTTCAAGGACGCCGTCGCCGACGCAAATATTGTCTGTCTCAGCTCTATCTCGTGGAACTACGGTACACGTCTCGACGTTGAGGACGCAGTCGGTATCGCCCACGACGCCGGAGCGAAGGTTCTCGTCGACGCCGCCCAGTCGCCGGGACAGGTCGGTGTCGATGTCAAGGACTGGGAAGCCGACTTCGTCGCAGGGACGGGACACAAATGGCTCCTCGGACCCTGGGGCGCCGGATTCCTCTACGCCGACTCGGAAGCCGTGGAGGGAACGAGATCGAGCCGTGTCGGGTACAGAGGCGTCAAGAACCCCAACGACGACGATTTCGAGTACGAGGACGGAGCGAGACGGTTCGAGATCGCTACGCTTCCCGCGGCTACCTACGCCGGCTTCGCCGAGGCGGTAAAGACCTTCGAGGAGATCGGTCTCGGAGAGGTCGAGGACGAGATACGGCGTCTCACCGACCGTCTCAAGGACGGTATAGACGACGATCGTCTCATAAGTCCTAGAGAGTACGAGTCGGGTCTCGTCTCCTTCGAGGCTGACGACCCTGAGAAGCTCGTCGAACGTCTCTCAGACGACTCGGTCGAGATTAGGAGCATACCAGACCCCCACTGCGTCAGAGTCTCGGTACACGCCTTCAACAACTCCGAAGACATCGACGCCGTTCTCGAACGTATCTAGCATCTAAAATGTGCACCGTACTCTTCGCGAAGAACGTCTTCGAGTCCTACCCCGTCGTTATCGCTGCCAACCGTGACGAGTCCTACGACAGGGAGTTCTCGTCACCTGAGACGCGCGAGACTGAGGATGAGGGGGACAGTGTCGACTGGATCTTCGCGCCGCGTGACGAGCGCGAGGGAGGGACGTGGATAGGCTTCAACTCCGAAGGGACATCGGTGGCTGTCACCAATATAGAAACAGAAGACGGAGACAGCCAAGACAGTAACACAGACGACGAGACAGAGGTTAGATCGCGCGGTCTCCTGTGTGACGACGTCCTCTCGGAGTCAGGTGACATAGAAGACCTCGAAGACGTCGTCAGGCACTCGGTCGACGAGAACGAGTACGAGGGCTTCAACCTCGTCGTTGGGACGACGTCCCGCGCCTTCGTGGCTGTCTACGACGGTGACCTCGACTTCGTCTACCCCGAAGACGGGATTCACGTCGTGACCAACTCGCGTTTCGACGACCCCGACGACAAGGCGGTAAGAGTCAGCGACAGCCTACCTGAGCCGTCACTCGGTCTCGACGACTGGGTCGATGAAGCCGAGTGTCTTCTTTCGAGGGACGACATCGATGTCTGTCTCCACAGCCACGAGGACGACGACAAGGGCACGACGTCTTCGAGCATAATCGGAGTCAGAAACCCCGATGTATCCGAGTCCTTCTATCTCTTTGCCGACGGCGCGCCGTGTGAGGCGGATTACGAGAAGTTTACTCCTCCTGGTTCTCCTGGTTCTGGTTCTGGTTCCGGTCGAAGCTCCTGAGCTGTTCGGCGTCAGTGAAGGCGTACCTCGTCACGAGTAGACTACTCGTCATGCTTGTGAGACCTCCTCCTGCGAAGATCATCGCCATTATGACGAACTGGTACTCGGCGGCGTAGACCGGATTCGTTCCAGAGATTATCATCCCTGTCATTATTCCGGGTATCCAGACCCATCCGAGGCTCTTGAGTGAGTCTATCACGGGTATCAGGGACGCACGTACACCCGTCTCGACGTGGCGCGAGACGACACGTGACGGAGCGGCTCCGAGTGAGAGACCCGCCTCTATTCTCTCTCTGTTCGACTCTATCTCGTCCTTGAGACGGTCGAGAGCGAGCGAGTTGGTCTTCATCGAGTTGGCTATCACCATGCTACCTACGGGAACGAGGTCACGTATCCTCGGCTCTATCGCCCCCACGGCTGTCATAGTCAGTATCACAGTCGTGGCTCCGACGGTCACAGAGACGGAGGCGACCCTCAGAACCCCGGGGAACCCCTCGGCGCGATCCTTAGATATCCAAGCCGCTCCCCCAAGCATGAAGATGAGGACGACACCGCCGTAGTAGACGGGGAGTGTGAGTATGAGTCCTATGACCGATCCCATCAAGAGAACCTGTACGAAACCCCTGACGAAGGCGGCTCCCATCTCCCTTTCGAGACCCAGTCCTCTGAGGCTCGACACAGCCAGAACTACGAGGGCTATGGCTGTCGCGGCTCCGACCTGTTTCAGACCCTTCAGAACCACGGGATCCTCGAAGCTCTCGACGAGAGACTCGATCACGTCTCTATGACCTCCTCTACTGACCCCGACCGGGTTACACGTCCGTCCCTGAGACGTACCGCTGTGTCACACAGACGTCTCGCCTGCGACTTGTCGTGTGTGACGACGACACCGGTCATACCCTCTGTCTCCCTGAGCCTCAGAACCACCTCCTCAACTGCCTCCTCTGCGCGCGAGTCGAGGCTCGAAGTCGGCTCGTCGAGGAGTATCACCTCGGGCTTGTTGAAGACGGTGCGTGCTATCGAGACTCTCTGAGCCTCTCCTCCCGACAGGTTCGAGACCTCCCTTTCGGAGTATCCCTCGAGACCCACACGTTCGAGAAGCGACCCGACCTCCTCGTCGTCGAACTCCTCGTCACGCAGACGTCTTCCCATAGTCACGTTGTCATAGACTGTTCCCTCGACGAGTGCGGGTGACTGTAGAACCAGACCCACTCGTCTACGTAGCTCTCTCGGGGGGATCTCTCGGTAGTCGACTCCGTCAACGAGTACGGTGCCTCGCGTGGGCTCGTCGAGACGGTTGAATAAACGCAGAAGAGACGACTTACCGGCTCCTGACGGTCCGACGACGCCCAGGAACTCGCCCTCTTCGACCGATACCGAGACCGAGTCGACGACAGCCTCACCCTCGATCTCACGGCTCAGGTCACGTGTCTGTATCTTCGCCTGCGTGGATTCGGCGCCTTCCCGGTTCGCGCGGATCGGTTGTGTCTCTGAACTCTTTCCCATCGGTGTAGTATACGCCGGTCTCCAAGAAATACACCGGGGAAAGACTTATGTTAACACGTACCAATCTTCACGTGAATGGTTGACACACGACCCACAGTGTCTAAGAAGAGGTTTCTGACCGACCGCGCGAGACGTATATTCGAGGGACTCGGCTACTCAGTAGATGCCGACTCCGACGACGAGACACTGAGTGCCGAGAGGGACGACAAAGTCGTACGTATCGCGCCGCTTCCCGAGACCGAGATAGAAGACTCAGACGGGGAGACTGCGTGCCCCTTCCAGTGGCAGGACGACAAGTACTGCTTCGTCGCCGACTCGGAGTCAGGGGATCTCGAACGTGTCAAGAAGGCGGTCACAGATCTCGTACCGTCGGGAAGCGACTGGGTTGTGATGGGAGTCACCGAGTCAGGCTACGAAGTACACGGTTAGTCTCTTCGTCTTCTCTCGTTTCTCTAAAGGGTCGGGTTTTTACGTCGGAAGGAGTTACTGTGTCCTGGTATGTCTCTCGATCTCGGTGTTGGACTTAGACTTGGACTCGGGCTTACTCCGGATATGCTCGTAGTCTTCACGGTTATTCTGGTGGCTCTACTCCTCTTCGTGACCGAGCCGGTGCCGATAGACATCACAGCTATCGGCATAATGGTGGCTCTGATGGTTCTCGAACCCTGGACACAGATATCGCCGCGTGAGGGGATTTCGGGCTTCGCTAACCCCGCGACGGTCACGGTTCTCGCCATGATGCTTCTGAGTGAGGGGGTGAGACGCACAGGAGCGATACATAGGCTCGGCTCTACCGTCTCGGAGATAACCGGAGACAGTGAGACGAAACAGCTGGGTGCTACAGTGGGTATAGTCAGTCCCCTCTCGGGGTTCATAAACAACACCGCGGCTGTGGCTATCCTCCTGCCCATGGTTACCAACCTCGCTCAGTCGAAGGGTACCTCGCCGTCTAAGCTCCTCCTTCCGATGTCGTATGCGTCTATGTTCGGAGGAATGCTCACACTGATAGGCACCTCGACAAACTTACTCGCGAGCAACGTCTCGGAACGTCTCGGCGTCGGTTCTTTCAGCATGTTCGAGTTCACACATCTCGGCGTGATAGTCCTCGCGTGGGAACCGTCTACCTCATGACGGTCGGTCAGAGGCTCACGCCCGAGAGGATAAAGCCCGAGGAGAAGACGTCGGAGTCCGAGAAGTTCGTCTCGGAGGTAACAGTCCTTGAGGGGTCGCCTTTCGTCGGGATGACTGTCAAAGAGGCACTCGACACTGTCAACCTCGACTTCGAGATTCTCCGTATACACCATGGCGACAGAGAGATCGCAGACACCGACTCTATAGAGGCGACTACGGTACGTCCCGACGACGTCTTCGTACTCAGGGCGACTCAGGAAACACTCGCGTCTCTCCTCGACATAGAGGGTGTCAGCCTCGAACCTGAGGAAGAGGAAGTCGAGGAGGGCAAGACACTCGTCGAGATAGTCGTGACCTCGGGAGCCTTCTTAGAGGGAGAGACTATCCGAACCGCCGAGTTCGAGGAGAGGTACGACTCGACGGTTCTGGCTGTGAGGAAAGGCGCGGAGGTGATACAGAAACGTCTGAGTGAGATCCGTCTACGTCCCGGAGATCTACTCCTGATAGAGACCGAGACCGAGACCATAGAGATGCTCGGCGACGACCCCGACATACTCGTCGTGGGCGAGGTCGACAGACAGAACTTCAGGACGTCGAAGATCAAGATCGCAGTAGGAGTAGTCGCGGGTGTGGTCGGACTCGCCGCATTCGGCGTCCTGCCTATACTCGTCTCGGCACTTGCGGGCGTCTTAGCCATGGTGGTCACGGGCTGTATCAGACCCAACGAGCTCTACGACGCGGTTCACTGGGACGTCTTTTTCCTCCTCGCGGGCGTCATACCTCTCGGAATCGCGCTCGAAAAGACGGGAGGAGCCCGGTTCCTCGGCGATCTCGTAGTTAGCAGTGCTAACTTCCTCCCGCCTATCGGTGTCCTCGCTCTCTTCTACCTCGTAACCGCGTTACTCACCAACATTGTCAGCAACAACGCGAGTGTAGTCCTCATGATCCCTGTCGCAGTAGAGGCGGCGTCACGTCTCGGTGCCAACGAGTTCTCGTTCGTCCTCGCAGTTACCTTCGCGGCTTCGACGGCTTTCATGACCCCCGTGGGATACCAGACCAACCTCTTCGTCTACGGTCCGGGTGGATACAGGTTCACCGACTACCTCCGTGTCGGCGGTCCTCTCCAGATATTACTCGCCGCCGTCACGACCGGAGGGATCGCCTTCTTCTGGGGTGTCTGATCCTACCTTACTCTATCTCACGAGACCCACGGCACCCACGCTCTCAGCCAGAATCCAGACGACGAAGACGCCGTAGACTCCTAGGAGGAGGTAGGCTTCGCGTCTGCTGAGTTTGAGGTCTGTCCTGAGGAAGACGAACAGGACGACTGTGGCGAGTACTAGAAAGCCCATCATGGGAACGACGTGTGAGAAGACCACTGTGTCTGTCCCGACAATCATTATACCCGCGGGAACAGCGACTAGGAGGTCGAATGTGTTGCTACCTAAGACGTTGGCGAGGCTCACGGTTCCCTTCCCCGATCTCATGGCTTCGACACTCACGAAGGCGTCGGGTAGGCTCGTGCCCGCGGCGACGACAATCAGACTCCAGAAGAAAGCCGGCGTGTCAAATACCTCACCGAGACCTTCGGCGGATCTCACGAGACCCTCGACTCCGACGACTATGACGCCTAAGCTCACGGCTAAGACAGCCCAGTTCTTCGCGGGCGAGACGTCCGACTCGGGGGCGTCGTAGTCAGCAGTGTCGAGGTACTGTATGAAGACATACAGGAGATACAGGAGGAGTGGCACGGCTGCTAGGAGACGTGTGACACGTCCTTCGAGGAGGTCTCTTCCTCCGACGGGGTTGTATATGACTGCGAACGAGAAGGTGAGGAGAAGTGTCGCTACAGAGACCATGTAGAACTGTGTCTCCTTGTAGACTATGTCGCGGTCGATCTCTACTGTTCCCCCGTTGTACAAGACCGAGAGAGCGGGTATCACGAGTATGTTGAATACCGCGGAGCCGACTATGGCTCCGACCCCTATCTCGAACTCACCCCTGAGTGCCGAGAGGACTGTCGCAGATATCTCGGGCATGCTCGACCCCACGGCGGCGATCACGGCTCCCTGAACGATACCCGGTAAGCCGTAGTAGGCGGCGAGCTTGTCGGCGGAGTCCTCGAAGTAAGAAGACGACTTCCAGATAACCACCGACGAGACAGCCGCGAGACCGAAGAGAAACAGGGCTTCGATGACCATGTCGTCTGTAGACACGACCCCGACGAAAATCCACCGGTCTGTGGTCTCGAAACTAATATCTTTGTCGCGGTTATATCCCACTGTAGTGACCGTCGATATTCTCCATCTGAGCGACACACATCTCGGATACAGACAGTACCGGAGCGACCTGAGGCGTCAGGACTTCACCGACGCCTTCGAGGAAGCGGTCGAGGTCGCCGTAGAGAGGGACGTCGATGCCGTAGTACATACGGGTGACCTCTTCGACTCGCGTGATCCCTCGCTCACAGACCTCACCGACTGCATAGACGTCCTCCGAACCCTGAGACAAGAAGGGATACCCTTCTACGGAATAGTCGGAAACCATGAGAGGAAGATCGACAGACAGTGGCTCGATCTACTCGAACGCACTGGTGTCGCAGAACGTCTCTCGAAGAACCCCGTCGTACTGGGAGATGAGGTCGCAGTCTACGGCATAGACTCGGTGAGCCGAGTTTCGTGGGACTCCGCTGACTTGGAGATTCAAGAGACAGACGACGACCTCTACCGACTCGTCTGTATGCACCAGCTTTTACACCCTCCTGTCCCCGAAATCCTCTCGGATCACGACACACGAGACGTCATAGAGAGACTCGGCGTCGAGATCGACGGACTTGCACTCGGTGACTACCACGAAGCCGTGAGTGCGACCGTCGGAGACGTCGAGGTCTGGTACGCGGGTTCGACTGAGAGGGTCTCGTCGGGTGAGACACAGCCGAGACGCGTTCATCTACTCAGCTTCGACGGCGGTGAGATGAAGAGAAGACGGATAGAGATCGACGCCCGAGAACTCCTCGAGTTTACGGTAGATGTCGAGAAACAGACAACAGTCTCAGACGTCAGAGACGAGTTCGAGAGACGTGACATAGAGGACAAGACAGTCGTTCCGGTTCTGACTGGCAGCCGCGGAAACATAACCGCGAACGACGTTCACAAGGTCGCTGTCGAAGAGGGAGCCGCTGTCTGTAACGTCAGGGACGAAAGAGACACCCACGGGTTCGAGGTCGACGCCGAGACCGAGTTCGGAGACGTGAGGGACATAGACGAGATGATAAGCCAGCGTGTCTCCGAGTCGGATCTGTCGGAGATAGCCGTCGAGATAGACGACGAAATCAGAAACGGAGACCTCCCAAAGTCGAGAACAGACGACGTAGTCGAGGAACGTCTGAGGCAGAGACAGGACGAGGTCTTCTCGGAGGCTAATACCGAGACTAACGGCTCCGACGACGAGACGGAGGTCGAGACGTGAGACTCAAGAGACTACGTCTCCGTAACATACGGAGCTACAGAGACGAGACTGTCGAGTTCCCCGACGGAGCGGTTCTGATACACGGAGACAACGGAGTCGGTAAGACGTCTCTCCTTATGGGTATACTCGGAGGGCTCTTCCTATCACGCGGAATCGAGTCGAAGCTCGACGACTTCGTTAGGCGGGGCGAGGACGAGGGACGTGTCAGCTTAGTCTTCGAGGCAGGGGGTAACGAGTATGAGGTCGACTGGAGAATAAAAACCGACGGCGGCTCGAAGGCGAGCCTCGAACTCCCCGGGGGCGAGACTGTGACCGGCGTCAGGGACGTCACAGACAGGGTGAGTAGCATCATACGTATGGACAGCGACGACCTCACCAACTCGGTCTATGTCCGCCAGACAGAGATGACTAAGCTCGTACACGCCGACAACCGCGCCGTCGTGATAGACGGACTCCTCGGGCTTGACGAGATAGACGAGTACAGACAGCGTGCCAGCGACGCGATCACGGGAGCCGGGAGACTCAGAAAAGAGAGCCGTTCGAGACACGAGGCGTACAGACAGGATCTCGACGAGTATGAGATGACGGAGGAGGAGTACGACGACGAGATCGCCGACCTGACTTCACGTATAGACGAGGTCGAGTCGGAGATACAGAACGGCGAGGAGAAGATCGAGGAAGTAAACCGGTATCTCCACGAGATAGACACGAGTATAGAGTCTTACGAGGAGGTCAAGGAGAGGATAGAAGACAGGTCGGAGAAGATAGAGGAGGAGAGACGTAAGAAGCAAAAAGCCAAACAGAAACGCGACGAGGCGAAGTCGGAGATAATCGAGAGACGTGATGAGATAAAGTCGCTTAAGGACGAGATAGAAAGCCTCGGGGAGGAGACTGTTGAGACGGAGGGTCTCGGGATCGACAGACTCCGTCTCGGCTCGAAGCAGAAAGCCAAGGGGTCGCTCGACGAGGTCAACAGTCTGCGTGACAGCCTCAGGGAGGACGAGACCGAGACACGTCACCGTCTCAGGTCGTATCAGGAACGTCTCGACGAGATAGACGACGAGATAGACGAACTTGAGTCGGAGGCGGAGTCGAAACGCCGCGAGATCGAGACCGCTGAGGACAAGATAGAAGACCTCGAAGACGACCTCGAATCCGCGAGACAGGAGTTCGACGAGAAGGTCTCGGAGGTGAGCCAGAGAGCCGTCTCAGTCGGTGTCGGAGACGGTTTCGACGACGACAGTCTTGAGGAGCTACGTGACAGACTCCTCGACGAGAGAAAGGACGAGATCACCTCACGCATAAACGAGGTCTCGGGTGAGATAGAGTCGCTCAGGACTCGGATAGAGACCTACAGCGACGAGATAGACGAGGTGGAGTCACTCGCCGATGAGGGAAGATGTCCCCGGTGTAAACAGGAGGTCGACGAGGCACACGTCGAGGAGGAGGTCGAGGAACTGAGACGTGAGATAGAGAAGACGGAGAGTAAGCTCGAGGAGAAGAGAGAGGAGAGGGATGAGCTCGCCGCCGAGAAAGACGAGATAGACGAGGTGAAGTCTCTCGTGGTCGAGGCTCTGCGTTACAGGAGACAGCGTATACATAACGTCGAGGAGAGGTTAGACGAGATGAGGAGCGAGGTCGAGTCGGCTTCGGAAGCCCTCGAAGAGACAGAAGAGAGGATTAGACAGCTTGAGGAGGAGAGAGTCGAGGTCACCGAGACGGTAGAGGAGGCAGAAGAAGAGCTTTCGGAAGCCGAGTCTCTCGTCGAGGAGGTCGAGTCGGTGAGACAGAGGGTCGAGGACGCCATAGAGGTCTACGACGAGATAGAGCGTCACAGGAGCTTCATCGATCAGAGACAGAAAGACCTCCAGCACGCCGAGTCACGTATAGACGACGCGAACGATGCCATCGACGACCTAAAACGTGACAGGGAGAATCTGAGGGAGAAGACGACTGACACCGAGATAGAGAGTCTGAGACAGAAGAGACGCCAAGCCGAGGAGAAACGCGAGAACTGGAAGAAGGGACTCGAAAAGAGGAGGGAGAAGCTCAACCGACTGCGTGACGAGAGGTCGAGGCTCGAAAAGGAGCTTGAGGATCTGAGGAGACTCGGGGACAAGATAGGGAGATTAGAGGAGAAGGAGTCTTGGGCGTCGGACGTGCGTGAAGACTTCGAGAGACTGCGTTCTGTCTACGACGACGTCAAGTCGGAGATGAGGAACGAGTACATAGCCCATCTCAACACGTATACGAACGACGTCTTCTCCGAGATATACCAGAACTCGGGCTACCAGTCGGTCACCATAGAGGAGGTAGAGCTTCCCGAACACAGGAAGTACGACTACGACTACGAGATACGTCTGAGACGTTCCGACGGGAGTACCGAGAGCCCTGAGAACGCGAGCGGGGGCGAACAGGCTATTGTGAGCCTATCGCTGAGAGCCGGAATATACAGGCTCATCTCCGAGAGGGGATCGGGAGGCTCCCTCCCGCCATTTATACTCGACGAGCCCACGACCTTCCTCGACAGTCAGCATGTCGGGAGGCTTGAGAGGCTCATAGACGAGATAAAGAGCTGGGACGTTCCCCAGGTGATCGTTGTGTCACACGACGAGAGCCTTATACACGGAGCCGACTACGACTGTGAGGTATGGTACGACCCCGCTACGGAGTCGAGCCACGCCGAGATTTCGAGGGCAGGTGATTAAGATGGAGATCGAAGCATTCCGTCTGATAGAGGAGGCGTTCGAGAGGGTCGACGCTGGACTCCCCGTAGACGCCGACTCGAACCCAGAGAGGGCGAGGGAGGCGGTCTCGTCACTCGCCGACGAGGGCGGCTACGTGTCACCCGTCGACGACTCCGATCTCGCACCCAGAAAGGTCAGCTTCTCGTCTCTGGGTGCGTGGGACGACGACCCGTGGGACGACGCTACCTACGGTGTCGACTCGTCGACGACACAGCCGATGGAGTACAACAACGGCTTGATCGCGAACGCGGCTTACGCCAAGATCGCGGCGACGGGCGACGCCGACCCCGAGATAGAGAGAAAAGGGACTGTCGAGATCACCTACTACTACAAGGGAGACGCCGAGATACCCTCAACTCTCGACGAGAGCTCCGAGATAGACGTCAATATCACACGTCTCCCCGAGTCGGAGATATACGAGACTCGACGCCTCGAAAAGACGGTATCGGCGGTCGCACAGAAGAACTCCGAGAGTACCCACGTCCTCGGAAACATCGACTCGATAGACAGCATACTCTTCATAGACGGACCTATCTACCCTACTCAGGTTCTGAGGTCGCTCGACTTCAGCGAGAACCGCGCCTTCTCCGTCGCAGACGTCCTGAGGAAGATAGCCGAGAGGTACGTCCGTGTGGTCGAACACCAGTACGAGAGGGGTCTTCCCGTCGTGGGGATAGTCAAGACTTCGAACTCAAGCACCCTAATACGGTCTCTCGAAGACAAGACAGACGACGAGGTACTCTGGAACAAGGACAACCAGCTTATCGGAGAGGCTCTGAGAGACGAGTCGTCGATAGATTACATACCCTACACACCGTGGTTCGTCGAGGAGAAGGTCGTCTTCGACTCGGGCGAGGCGGAGGTGCTCAGCCCTGTCGAGGACTCGCTCGACTACGACATCGAGAGGTACAGGAGATCTTTCTTCTACTACCGTCTCCCGAGCCTCGGGACGGTGATGAGAGCCGACGCACCCTACATGGTAGTCGACACAGACGAGAAGAGACGTAAGGTGCGCGCGAAGGTTCTCAAGGAGGCGGCGAAGAAGAGGGACGTCCCACGCGCGGTGATGAGGGCGGACAAGAACTCGAAGATCACACGTGAGAACAGGGACAAGATAAAGAGAGCAATCTCAGCGGGCTACTACACCGACTACAACGACGACGTTAGGTACGAGACACTCGACGAGGACGAGGGAGGGCTTCTGTGATCTGAGTAGATCAGAATACTTCCAAATATTCCTCGATCACCTGACGTTCTTCCTCAGTCAAGTCAAACAGATCGTACACAGCCTCGTCAATATCAGCTTCGAGTTCCTCTATGTCGGTTTGCCGTACTTCTTTACGATCTTCTTCGAGATTACTGAGAAGCTCTTCTACGCCTTCGTCAGTCCTCGGTATCGGGATGGTCGTCTCCTCGCCGCTCTTGACGTTGCGCCCGTCTACTGCGGCATGGACGTACTCAGCGCGTTTCTTCCGCATCTCGCGGTCGTCGGAATACATCGCCGGGTCGTTGATGGTGTCCGACCGCCCGGCCTGTACGGTGAAGTCACCATCCACGTCACCCTGCATCTCGGCGTTCACCGGATACCGGCGGGTCTGCCACTCGTAGGTGACGTAGTCGAGTTCGCCGTCGTAGTCGCCGAGGTACGCTTCGGGGAAGCGGTCGTTCTTGCTGTCGCGGTCGATGGTATCCACGATTTCGCCGGCCCTCTCGCGCATCGTCCCGAAGGCGCCCGCGCTGTCCTCGGTCTTGCAGGGCAGTTTCTCGACGTACTGCGAGCGGTACTCGTAGAAACCGCCCATCTTGACCGTCGTGATGTGCTTGAAGTAGAAGTCCAGCGCCTTCGAGTTCAACTGACAAGCCATCTCCTCGGTGAGGTCGCGGTAGTCGTCTTCGAGAAGGACCGAGTATGCGGTTTTGTAGTACCACGTGCCGACCTCATCAAGCATGAACGTCGCGTCCTCGCTGATGTGGGCGAAGACAATTTTCGGTATCTCGAACTTTTCCAAGTTTTGTGGTCGCCCAAACTCCCACCAATTGTCGCTGTTCTCCCAGCGGCCTCCCTCCCGCCCACGGAGTTTCTCCTCGTGAGCCTTGAAGAAGTCCCACGCTAGCGGGTAGTCGCTTTGCAACGTCTCGGAATCGATGAGTGATGCTGAAAGTTCGTCTTCCCCTACTCGCTGAACAGAGTAAGGTAGCACGACGTGTTGGCCGGACCACTCTGCCCGCCAACGTTGAACGTCACGACCCTGAAGCCAGGGTCTTAGCAGGTCTGTTTCAATCTCATACTCCTCTGTACCGCCGGAGGGAACGATAGTTACTGTTCCACCAGTATCTCCCGATTCAACGCGCTCGGCGTCCAGAACGTCAACTACGTAAACTTTGTTCGCACTGGTCTGTGTTCCGTGCGAGACTGAATCGGTAATCTCTTCGAGGGTATCATCCGCTTTCGACTCCAGTTTCTCGAAGACCTGCAACTCCCCCGGCGGCATCATCGCCCAGTAGTCGTCAGCCGTCAGTTTCGACTGAGGGAAGTCGAACACGTCGATGAACTCGTCCGAGTATCCCGGCTCGCCGCGGTGTTCGCGCACCGCCTCGATGATGGCCGCGTCGAGTTCACGTCCGCTCTCGTCGTCGGTGTCGGCTTTCACCCGCACGCACCGAATCTCGTTGTCCTCCCGGCTGGCCTCCTCGGGTTCGTCCGCCAGAATCACGATGGCCGGATAGTTCGTCGCGTCCTCGAACACCCCGGAGTCCCGGAAGTCGTAGACCTCCTCGATGCGGGCCTCGTCGAGCAGTACCTCGCGCAGACCCTCGCCGTAGTCCGTGACCATGAACTGATTTGGCGTGATGAATCCCAGTTTCCCGGAGTCCTCGCGGAGCCAGTCGAGGCCCCGCTCGTAGAACGGACTGTAGATGTCGTAGTTGCCCGTGGTCGCGTCGTACAGGGTATCCATCATCTCCTTCTGCTTGTCGGGGAGGTTCTGGATGCGCACGTACGGCGGATTCCCCACGACGTAATCGTACTCCATGTAGTTCTTCACGACGAGCGCGAGCACGGTGTCCT
>JAXIOF010000075.1 GCA_034190545.1 Candidatus Afararchaeum irisae
GTTAGAGTTAGTACGACCTCTCCTTCGGCTCGTACTCCTCTATGATGACGTCGTCGTACTCAAGACGCGGGTACTCGTTCTCGCCCGCGTAATGCGCCATCGTGTGTTTGAGCCAGTCGTCGTCGTTCCTCTCTGTGTAGTCGTCACGTGAGTGTGCGCCCCTCGACTCGGTTCTCGCAAGGGCGCTCTCAGTGATGACCTCGGCGACGTCGAGTATACTCCTGAGTTCGAGAGTCTGTGTGAGGTCGGTGTTGAATGTCGAGCTTGAGTCCTTGACTGTGACGTCCTCGTACCGTCTCTTCGCGTCCTGTATAGCCTCGCGTGCCTCCTTGAGACCTTCCTCAGTTCTGAAGACTCCTACCTTCTCGGTCATTATCTCCTGGACTTCCTCACGTATCTCGGACTGGTGAACTCCCGTACCCGACATAAGCTCCTCGATACGTTCCCTCTCCTCCTCGGCTCTCACCTCAACCTTGCTCGGTGAGACAGACGCCGAAGACGATCCGGCTGACGCCTTCGCGGCGTGTTCACCCGCTCTCTTTCCGAAGACGACGAGCTCTAGGAGTGCGTTTCCTCCGAGACGGTTCGCGCCGTGGACTGAGACACACGCCGCCTCCCCGACGGCGTAGAATCCTTCGACGTTTGTCTTTCCGTCGGCGTCACACGCGATTCCCCCCATCGTGTAATGCTGACCCGGCTTCACGGGTATGGGCTCCTCGACGGGATCGACCCCCTCGAAGTCACGCGCAAGTTCGAGGATCTGTGCGAGACGTTCCTCTATCTTCTCCTCTCCGAAATGGGTTAGGTCGAGATGTACGGTGCCCTGTTCGAAGCCACGTCCCTCCTGTACCTCTATGAGCTCAGCGCGTGAGACGACGTCACGTGACGCGAGCTCTCCGGCGTTGGGGGCGTAGCCGCGCTCGTACATGAACCGCTCGCCCTCGTTGTTGTAGAGGATTCCACCCTCTCCACGGCATGCCTCTGTGATCAGGATTCCCGTGCTCGGGAGGGTCGTGGGATGGAACTGTATGAACTCCATGTCCTCCATCGGGACTCCCGCCCTGTACGCGATAGAGAGACCGTCTCCGGTGTTGGCGACTGCGTTCGTGGTGTGTTCATAGACCTGTCCCATTCCTCCCGTGGCGAATATAGTCGCGTTCGCGGCGAAGGAATCGACACGTCCCGTCTGGAGGTCGATCGCCGTGACACCGTGGGCGCGTCCGTTCTCGACGACGAGGTCAGTGACGTACCACTCGTCGTAGACAGTTATGCCCCTCTTGAGAACCTGTTCGTACATAGTGTGGAGGAGCATATGTCCCGTCTTGTCACTCGCGTAGGTAGTACGTGGGAACGAGAGTCCTCCGAACGGCCTCTGGGCGACCCTCTTGTCCTCCTCACGCGAGAAAGCCATTCCCATGTTCTCGAGGTTGATGACCTCGTTGGGAGCCTCGCGCGTCATTATGTTGATGGGCTCCTGGTCGCCTATGTAGTCGCTGCCCTTGACAGTGTCGTAGGCGTGGTCGTGCCAGTCGTCCTCGTCCTTGAGTGCGGCGTTTATTCCTCCCTCGGCGGCTCCCGTGTGTGACCTAACGGGATGTAGCTTCGAGACTATCGCTACGTCAGCACCCGCCTCGTGTGCGGCGACGGCGGCTCTGAGACCCGCTCCGCCCGCGCCGACTATGAGTACGTCGTGTTTGTGCATCTATTTCACCTCCAGAACCTGAGTTTCTGTTTGACTGCTTCCTTGCTCATCTCCATTATAGCCTCAGTGGGTGAGATTCCCTTCGGACATACCTCCGTACAGTTGAACTGTGTGTGGCATCTCCAGAGTCCGTGGGACTTGTTGAGCATCTCGAGACGTCTCTGTCTCGTCTCGTCACCCTCGCGCTCGTCCTTGAAGAACCTGTAAGCCTTCGCGAGCGCGGCGGGACCTGTGAAGTCGTCGTCATTTCCGGCGGGGTTACACGAAGACGAGCAACAGCCACACCAGATACAGTCGAGTACTGTGTCTATGTTCTGTCTGTTCTCGTGTGACTGGAGATACTCGTCTCCCGTTTCGGGCTCGTGGTCGGGCTGGAACCACGGCTCTACGCTCTCCATCCTGTCGTAGAAGCCGTCCATGTCGACGACTAGGTCTCTTTCGACATCCTCGTTCGGTAGAGGCTCTATCTGAACCGGCGTCGACAGGTCGAGATCCTCTATCTGTGTGTTACACGCGAGCCTCTGTCTTCCGTCTATGTACATCGCATCGCTTCCGCATCTCGCCATCCTGCACGAGTGTCGGAAGGTGAGTGTAGGATCCTGGTGGTCACGTATACGTATGAGGGCATCGAGTACGGTCATTCCCTCCTGTCTCTCGATACTGTACTCCTTGAAGTACGAGTCCTCGTCTTCCTCAGGCACGTACCGGAAGACCTTGAGGGTTACAGTTCCTCTGTGTGTGTCGTCTGCTGTTTTAGTTGACATTTTTATCACATCACATCGCTGTTGCCGTGAACGCCCGGAATATGAGTATTCCCTGTATGAAGAGGGCTATGCCGCCGACTACGAGGACGGCACGTACCGTCTTCTCAGCCTTACGGCTCCATCCCTGTTCGGTAGCTATCGTGTATACGCCGTTGAAGCCGTGGTATATAGAGAAGCCTAGGAGGAGTATAGCGATCGTCTGGTAGAGGAGTGCGGAGATCTCTACGGTTCCGAACTGACCCGATATAACTCCCTGTGTCATCCTCTCGACTGTGTTCGAGAAGTTGACCTCGGCGCCTCCGACTATGAAATGCTCTACGGCGAAGTGGAATCCGAGTAGGACGATCAGACCGACTCCCGTGACTCTCTGGAGTAGCCAGCCTCTGTACGCCCTTCCGCTGGGTTCCTTGCCTTCCTCCATCATAGTAACCACTCCCATCCCATGAAGAAGGGTACTCCTACTGCTACCACAGCCGCACTTACGGCGACGCTGAGGTAGAAGAGCTGTTCCTGTATGTCGAGACCTACCGTCATGTCGAAGAGGACTACGCGTGTTCCGTTGAGTGCGTGGAACACGAAAGCCGCGAAGAGACCGAGTTCGAGAACCTTTACGATCGTGAGGCTCTCGAATCCGTGTATGATCGAGTTGAACGCCTCGGGTCCCATCCAGTAGGCTGTCCCGAGGACGATGAGATGCATCACGAGGTATAACGTCAGGACTAAGCCCGTGATCCTATGTAGATAAAAAGCCCAGGTTCCGGGCTCGAAGTCCCTCCAGCGACTGAAGTCCTCTATGCGTCCTCTGTCAAGACTCATTGTTAGATATGACTCTTTTATCCGTTATAGTAGTTTCTTTAGGGCTGAGCCCCTGCCTCTGCCTCCGCCTCCGCCTCTGGGTTCTTCTCGTCCTTGAGCCTCTCGACACGTCTCTTGTGTAGCTCCCTGAGGTAGGCTACGTCATCCATGTCGTCGGGAGTCTCGACGGGCTGATACTCGTTGCCGTCTGTGACCTCGACGGCGTCCCTGTCAGATTCGAAGACCGTCGACTCGATGACCCTGTTCGACCAGTCACGTACCTGTAGGAGCCAGACGCCGTCCTCGTCTGTCGAGTATAGTCCTACGAGGTCGTCTCCTACGGTGTCGCGGGCTATGGGAGAGTCTATCTCGGGAAGACTTTCCACGTCTATCTCTGTCATGCGTGTAGCTTACTACGTCGGACGTATGTATGAATCTGGTGGAAATTCGGGCGTGCGAGATAAAAGCCGTTTAATAACTCCGCGACTTTCGGTATATATGAAGCTCAAGGAGTCAGCATTCGACTTTGAACTCGACAGGGTCGTAAATGAGATAGAAGAAGAGGGATACGACAGAGTGGGTCTCCAGTTCCCACAGGGTCTCAAGAGACGCGCGACAGAGGTCGTGAGAGAGCTAAGGAAGAGAGCACCAGGGACTCGGTTTCTTATATCGGGAGACCCGTGTTACGGCGCGTGTGACCTCGACGAGTACCTCCTCAAACGCACCGACGTCCTCGTTCATTTTGGACATTCGCCCATACGTAACACAGACAGCGTGATCTATGTTGAGTCGCGTTCACACGCCGAGATAGAGCCGATAATAGACGAGAGCTTGGAGAAGATAGACGACGACAAGCCCGTCTGTCTCGTGACGACCGCACAGCACTCACACGTCTTCGGGGAGGCGCACGAGATAATAGAGGAGAGAGGCTACGACGTCGTGACACAGGAGGGTGACGACAGGCTCGAAAACGAGGGACAGGTACTCGGCTGTAACTACACCACTGTCGACCCCGACGCTCCTCAGGTACTCTACCTCGGCGGAGGCGACTTCCATCCCGTGGGTCTCGCTATGGATCACCCCGACAAGCTTCTCGTCGTCGCAGATCCCGTCAACAAGGAGGTCAGGGAGGTCGACGGGGAGAAGTTCATACGTCAGAGGTACGCCGCTATCGCACGTGCCGAAGACGCCGAGTCTTGGGGTGTCATACTCTCGACTAAGATAGGACAGAAGAGGGAGAGGGTAGCCGAGGAGATAGTCGAGAACCACGACGAGGCGTTCCTCATCACTATGAACGAGGTTACCCCCGACAGACTCCTACATTTCGACGCAGACGCCTACGTCAACACGGCGTGTCCACGTATAACTACTGACGACGGACCGAGGTACGACGAGCCGGTTCTCACGCCTATCGAGTTCGAGATCGCTGTCGGAGAAAGAGACTGGGACGACCTGAGGTTCGACACCTTCCACGGAGCCTTCTAGCTAGACGCCTTCCATCTCGCCGTGTTTGATCTTGGCGTTGTTGGGAGCCGCAGTCGTGAGATTCTTCTGTTTGAGACGTACCGTCTCACCGCTCTCGTATACGTATACCTTGAAGTAGTCGCCGTACTCGTTCTGTGTTATTATCCCCATGCTGCCGTTGTAACGGCTGTCGGGATCGTCAACCCGCACACGTGCACCATTTGACAGTGACATATGTTGACAGTGTACTGCGTGGAATATAATACTATCGGACAAAAAGAGTTAGATTACCTCTTGGCTCTGTACTCGCCGTGTTTGACGCCTATGGCGAGAGTTATGAGACCGTAGATCACCATAGACGGAAGAACCATCATCAGAACCGTGCTCGGTCTCATCATAGGTGCGGCTACGAGTCCTCCAACTCCGAGTGCCACTATCAGTACGAACAAGCCAGCTGTCTTAGTTAAGTCGAACTCCATGTGGTTAGACAGGGGATCTAGATACTTATACTGTCGGACAGACTCGAAGTGGAGTAACGTCTCTTGAGAGTCGTGAAGACGGGATCGGTCGACTACTTGACTCTCTCCTGAAGAACCGAGGGATGTGACGCCGTGACTCCTTCTATTCCCTCAATGCCCTCTGAGATTATGCCGTGGAGGCTCTGGTTGTCGCGCGCGACGACCTTCGCGAGTATGTCGTGGTCACCGCTGGTTATGTAGACGTCCCTGACGCCTTCGACGTCCTTTATCTCCTCCGAGACACGCAGAAGGCTGTCGCTCTCGGTGTCGATTCCGACGAGAGCAACCGTCCGACCGCTGACCTTATTAGGATCGACCTCCGCCGTGTATCCGGTTATAGCCCCCGTATCTTCGAGCCTCTCTATGTACTTACGCACCGTGGGCTCACTCACCCCCACCTTCTCGGCGATATCGCCGTACGAGGCGCGTGCGTTCTCCTCAAGCGCCTCTATTATCGCCTGTTCGGTGTCCGTAGAGTCGGTCACATTAAGTAGTACGTTCGTCTAATATAAAAAAACTCATAAATATACCAAAGAAACTTTTTTCTAAGCCTAAAGAGAGATGGAGTGTTCTAACTGTAGCCAGCCCGCGGTTCTGAGACAGGCGTACAGCGGCAAGCATCTGTGTGAGACGCATCTCTACGAGTCGGTCGAGAAACGCGTCAAGCAGAGGATACGTGAAGACGACATCCTACAGGGCGACGAGACGTGGGTCGTGGGTCTGAGCGGTGGAAAGGACTCGTCTGTTCTCCTCGACATAATCGCGCGTGTCTTCGACGACAACCCTTCTGTCGAGATAGTCGCTCTGACACTCGACGAGGGGATAGAGGGATACAGGGACGAGAGCGTCAAGGAGGCGGAGAGGCTGTGTGATAGAGTCGGAGTTAGACACGAGGTCGTGGAGTTCGACGAAGAGATCGACGTCACGATGGACGAGGTCGTCGACCAGAAGCCCCAGAGACAGGCGTGTTCCTACTGCGGTGTCTTCAGACGCACACTCCTCAACAGACACGCCGAACGTCTCGGCGCGACGAAGCTCCTGATGGGACACAACCTGGATGACGTCGCACAGACCGCCCTGATGAACTTCCTCGACGGAGACGTAGAGAGGATGTCACGCCATTACCGTGCGTCTCTGTCGCCGAAGAACGAGGAGGGCGACTTCGTGAGACGCGCGAAGCCTCTTCGAGACGTGCCCGAGAAGGAGATCGCGGTCTACGCACAGCTCAAGGATCTCCCCGTCTACCTCGAGGAGTGTCCCAACGCCGAGGGCGCGACGCGGGGCGACATACGTGATCTCCTGATGGAGTACGAACGTAAACACCCGGGTACTCGCCACTCCCTGATGAGCTCTTACGAGAAGATAGCCGAGAGGCTCGACTGGTCATCACAGGATCTCGTGGAGTGTGATAGATGTGGCGAGCCGACTACAGGAGATCTGTGTCGGGCGTGTTCTATGTTAGAAGAAGTTGGTTAGCCTACCTGTAGAGAAGGCGAGTCTACGGTGGGGAGAACTATGTCAGTTTATAGACTACTAACCCCAGTAATAGAGATATAATCATCCCAATATAGACCCCTATAAGAGAGCTTATTCTAAGTAATTCTCGTGAGGCTACGAAGCTCAAGGGAACTACGACCAACATAATTACAAATACGACTATGAGAAATACTATCAGATCCCCTTTCGACTGGTCTGTTCTGAATCCCAGAACTATACGACGTCCTAAGAAGGTAAAGGTTCCAAGCCCAGTTCCTGCGAGAAGACTAAACTGAACCGGATTATGGTTTACGTAGAGAAGAAGGCTCTGACCAACCCCGGCTAATACCCCGATCAAAAGACTGTCCCCCCAGAGTCCAAAATGTCGACGTAGCCAGGACTGGTTCTTAGACTGTGTCATGGGTAGTTAGTAGTGAACTACCCCGACCTACTCAGCCGCCACAGGCGGCTTCGTTGAGGGCGTTCGTGACTCTGAGATTCACGAGTTTCCACAAATCTCTGATTTGTGTTGTAGCCAATCAAAGATTGGCATACCCGCGAAAACGCTACGCGTTTTCGGTTGCAACGAGACGCGAAGCGTCTCGTCATGCCCTGCAAATCAGAGATTTGCACACGGGGCTTCCAGCGAAGTTTCCTTCAGAGTCTGACCAGATTCAAGGTCAGAGAGGCTTATTCGCTGTGGGGCGTCCACAGCCCGCTCTAGACTCTCTTTCCCAAACGGCTTGTTCGGGAGGTTGAGCTTACCTGTCAAACATGGCAAAACGACAAGAACCGGATGGTTGTTGCCGTCTGCTTTAGAGGTTGAAGGTATTTCCACGTCTGACATGAAAATATATGTTAGAATAGTATTTATATCTTGTGGGCTTTGGGTTTGTCGGGCGTATCCCCTCCCTACTCATCCGCTTCGCGGATTCCTTGAGGAAGTCGTCAGAAGCTCTGCTTCTGACTGCTCACAAATCTACGATTTGTGAAGGGGTCTTGCCCTCGAATTTAGAGAAAATCCCCACAACACCAACTCCAACAATAAATGATACTCCCATAGAAACTGAGTAATTTACCATCTGACTCGGTATAAAAGCTGAAAAAGTCATTAGTAAGAATTCGATCACACGCCTAGTACGTGACTTATGAAAGTCAAAATACCCATATAATAATATTATAAGATAGCCATATAAAATCCCAAAAGTCAAACCTAAAATAGAAATACCAACCTCTTCAACAAAAAGCAGAATTAGTCCGATTATAAGTGTAATTAAACCTACATATAGACCCCACCGTTGTGTAAATTCTTCAGTTAATTTCATTACACACAATAGAGACTATAAGACAATAAAATCGGGATCCTTTCCTGCATGATCATTTACTGATGCGACAGGCATAGTTTCCGAAGCATCAGCCAAGTATTTATTCGACGCTCTTGTGAAGTAGATTGTTGGTGAGTTAGAGGACTGTTTTGATGATTTCTTT
>JAXIOF010000076.1 GCA_034190545.1 Candidatus Afararchaeum irisae
TCAGAGTAACGCTTTATCTTTTACTCTCAATTACCGATTGGGAAGTACCGACTTTACTCTCCGAATACCTCTGTCGCGAGGCTCTTTCTGACGGATTTGGCAGCTTCCTCGGGTGTGACTCTCTCCTCTGAGACACCGATATCGGGTATCTTTCCGACGACCTCGACACCTGTCATCATCTCAATTTCGCCGGGGTTCGTCCTCTCTGCCGCGTCAGGATTCTCGGGATACGGGTTGAGGACTACCCCCGATATCTCTATGTTCCTTCTCTCGACTGCCTCGACGGTGAGCGCTGTGTGGTTGAGGGTTCCGAGGCTCGGACGTGCGACAATGAGAACGGGGACTCCGAGGTCTTCTATCAGGTCTATTACCTCCTTGCCTTCTACGAGAGGTACCCTCACGCCTCCGACTCCCTCTACGACGGTGAAGCCGTCCTTGGATAACCTCGATACGACGTGTTCGAGTACACTGTCGTAGCCCAGGTCACGTCCCTCTATCTCCGCCGCGACTCTCGGAGCCAAGGGCTCTTCGAGTACCGACGCGCAGACTTCGTCTACGGGGTCGCCCGACGCCGCACTAAGAAACTCGGCGTCGTCACTCCCGCCCGACTCGACGGGCTTTACTGCGTTCACGTCGAATCCCTTGTCTTTCAGGCATCTCGCTATTCCTCCCGCGACTACTGTCTTACCTACTCCTGTGTCGGTTCCTGCTACGAATATCCCGTTCGTGTTCATATCACTCCCACCTCTTTGCCTGCCTCCTCGAACGCGTCCACGACTTTTCGGAGTTCGTCGTGTGTATGGGTCGCCATCGCGCTCACACGTATCCTACTCGTACCTTCGGGGACTGTCGGAGGACGCACTCCGGGGGCGAAGACGCTTCTCTCTTCGAGCTTATCCCCGAGTCTTACTGCAACTTCGGCGTCGCCTACGAGAACCGGGACTATCTGTGACTCACGGCTGAGTATCTCATATCCGATCTCGCTCAGATCCTCTCTCAAGAACTTGACGTTTGACCAGAGGTCTTCTCTCAGATTCTCTCCCTCATCACTCCTTACGAGATTTACTGCCTCACGTGAGACCTCGGCGTCTATCGGGCTGAGACCCGTGCTGAAGACGAACGACCTCGCCTCGTTCACGAGGAGGTCGATAAGCTCCGAAGACCCCGCGACAAAGCCGCCCTGGCTTCCGAGGGCTTTGCTCATTGTCCCCATCTGAATGTCTATGTCTCCGACGAGCCCTTCTCTCCCGACTACGCCAGAGCCCTCCTCGCCTACTACACCTGTGGCATGCGCCTCGTCGACCATTACGAAGCCACCGTCGTCGCGCGCTATCTCCGAGATTTCCCTGAGAGGGGCTATGTCTCCGTCCATCGAGAAGACCGAGTCGGTCACGATTAGCTTACGTCTTCCGTCGTGTTTCTTCCATTTTTTACGGAGGTCGTCGGCGTCACAGTGGTCGTACACAACGGTTTTGGCGTCCGAGAGACGGCATCCGTCGACTATGCTCGCGTGGTTGAGTCCGTCGCTGAATATAACGTCTCTCTCATCGGTGACTGCGGTGATCGTCCCGACGTTCGCGGCATATCCCGACGAAAATACGAGAGCGTCACGAGTACCTTTGTAGTCGGCAATCTCGTCTTCGAGACGCCGGTGGGGCTCCAGGTTACCCGATAGTAGACGCGACGCTCCCGCGCCTGTGCCGTACTCCTCGCCCGCTCTGCACGCCGCCCCCTTCAGACGTCTATGGTTTCCGAGCCCGAGGTACGAGTTGGAGGAGAGAACCAAGGTTCTGTCATCCTCGCCGTCGACCGTCGCTGTCTTTCCAAAGCCGTCGAGTTCCCTCATCGACCTGTAGAGTCCCCGGCGTTTCCTGACCTCAACCTCCTCGAACATCTACTAGAACCCGGGCATTATCTCGCTCGGATCGAAGAGGCCGTAGAGTCCGTTTTGGTTGAGGAAGACGCCTTTCTTGAGGTATCCGAGCGCGGGACCGTTGACGTTCGCTGCCATGCTCGTGTTGTCGTCTAGCTTGAATGTGTTGGTGCCCTCGTCGCCCTCGAAGGTCGTTCCGGTTACACGTACGGTCGTCGTCGTGGGTTTCTCGTCCTGTGTGACGTCGAGTATTCCTCCTACCTTGACGTCGGCGGAGTCACATATTCCCGCCTTTTCGAGGAGTACCTCGTCGGCGTGTTCCATGTCCTCGAACTCAAGACGTCCGTCGTGTTCTTCTATTATCTCCTCTATCTCGTCGTCGGACATCTCGGAGACCTTTTCGAGGTCGTACTCGGGGAGATGTGCGATGTCCTCTCTCACTGTTCCCTTGTTCTCCTCGTACCCGCTTTCTATGCCTACTCCCCACCATATCTCTATCTCGTTGACCTCTACAAAGCTCTGTGAAGCGATTGCGGCGGCTCCCGTGAGGAAGCCGGGCGTCGCACCCGCGCCACAGATGAAGGTAATTCCCGACGCCTCTATCTTCGACTCCATATCCTCGAGCATTCCGATTACACGTGACCTCTTGAGGACGTCTATCATGACTCCCGAGTAGCCCGCGTCTGCGAACCGCTCGACGGTATCGGGTATGAACGAATGGGGGATGTTGGGAAGAGCCATCAGGACGGCGTCTATACGGTCGCTGACCTCGATGACCTCCTGTATCGAGTCGTTCGCGGGAGTCCCACCGGGAGCCTTCGCGACTGTTCCTCCGTCGGCTTCGACCGCATCGACGATGTCGTCGACTTCGAGACCGTCGAAGTCTATTGCCACACCTTCTTTGTCACAGACGGCGACCGGACTGAGGTCGTCCTTGTACTCCGAGACTTCGAGTGTTCGTCTGCCTATTCCACCTGTACCAAGTACGGCTATGTTCTTTGTATCTGCGTCTGTTTCAGACATATTTATCGAGTTCTTTGGGTTTTATACTGTAGAAATCCGACACTCCATCAACCAGAAACGGCGTAGTCTCAAGACTGTCTATATAGCTGTTCAGATCCATGTCGGGAGAGACGAAGTAGACGCGTCCTCCCGAAGAGCAGTCGGGCTTCATCCTCGGAAAACGGAAGTAAGTCGCGTCCACAGCTACGTATCCGGGCTTATAGCCGGGATTGTCCGACCAGCAGACTTCCCCGACTGTTCCCTCGACCCACTGTGTCTTCGTAGACAGAACGACTGCGTCCTTGACACGTGTTCCGCCGAGACCCGCGTCGTGTATACACTCTTCGAGTTCCTCCTCGCCTTCATCTGTCGTGCCGACGTAAGAGGTTCTCACTCCTCGACTCTCGTCAGGTTCGAGCCTTTCTCCCGTCTCGGAGTCGACGACTGCGGCACCCCTCATCTCCACGTCCGATCTGAGTATACGGAGTCCCTCATCGACTGCCTTCTCGGAGACGTCTTCTGCGAGTATCTCTCTCGCTTTTTCGAGGCTCTCCTTGACTCCGGATGTCTCGACGGTGACGACATCGACTGCGTCGCGTCTCTCGGGCTCCCCCTCTATTCTATCGACTGAGACCTCTACGGAGTCGGGCGTCTTTCTCGGGTGGTTCATCGCTCTCGCCGTCATAGACGAGACTGTGTCGTCTATCTCGTCGTCGACGACTATGTCCTCCGCGCCCGAGACGTGTTCGTCGTTCAGGGAAGCCCTCATCCGTACGCTGTACATACTCTATTTCTATTCGAGGTCTTCGACGCGTCTTCCCGCGTTCTGGATCATCTCTATGTCTTCCTGTGCGTTCTGTCCCTCAGTCGTGAGGTAGTCGCCTATTAGGAGACCGTTGGCTCCCGATCCGAGTATCTCGGGCTGTCTCTCCTTGAGGTTCTCCTCGCGCCCTCCGGTAATCCGTATCACCTTCTCGGGCATCATGAACCGGTAGATGGAGACCGACCGGAGTATCTCGTCGACTGTGATCTTCGAGTACGACTCGAACGGCGTTCCGGGTACGGGATTGAGTATGTTGACAGGTATCGAGTCGACATCGAGCCTCCTGAGCTCGGAAGCCGCCTCTATCCTGTGTTCTATCTCCTCACCCATTCCGAATATTACTCCGACACATGTCTTAAGACCGACCTCCTGTGCGATCTGAATAGTCCTGACCCTGTCGCCGTAGTCGTGTGTGGATATGACCTCGTCGAAGTACGACGGCGCGGTCTCTATGTTGTGGTTGTAATGCTGGAGACCCGCCTCTGCGAGATCCTCCGCCTCCTCACGTGTGAGAACCCCGAGGGAGCCGTCGGGTTCTACGTCTGTCTCGTCCCTGATGAGACGTATAGACTCTAAGACCTTCTCGAACTCGCCGGGGCGTTTCTGCTTGTCGATTCCGCGCTCGGCGACCACGATACCAAACCTGTTCGAGCCGTCTTCCTCTGCCCTCTTCGCGGCTTCGAGTATCTCCTCGGGGTCGAGGTAGTCGTACTCGTCGACGCCCGTGTCGTAATGGTTCGACTGGGCGCAGAAGCCACAGTCCTCGGCACATCCGCCGCTCTTGGCGTTGATGATAGAGCACGTATCGACGCCGTCGCCCATATTCGACTCACGTATCTCGTCGGCGGCGTCGACAAGGGGTTCGAGGGGAGCGTCGGCGAGACGGAGAGCCTCCTCCTCCGAGACTCCCTCACCCCTCAGAGCCTTCGTCTTCAGATGACCTATCTCCTCAGCTAACTCGTTAACCATACACGCGAGTCTGGTTGACGAGATAGTATAATACTTATGGTAGTTGGTTATACTCTGGGGTCGACTGCTTTGTCGACTTACTTTTTCGTAAGCTTAATCTTACTTCGGGGACTTCTAACAGTTGACACACGCTCCCGCTCCCGCAGTCCAGCCCATCCTTCTGTTCCGAGTGTGTGTCACGACACGCCCATGTCACCACGTCCACATCCAGTCCATTTTTGACCGAAACACGAAAGGGGTTAGACACGGAATCCGTACCCAGAGCCGGATGGACGACTCGTCTGACATAGACACCGGGAGTCTGAGACCGAGAGAGTTAGCCAAGGTCGTTGTTCGTGTGTGGCGTGAGAGAGGAGACAGAGCCGCTGTCAAGACACATGACTCAGACGTATTCGTCGTCACGAGAAGCCGATCCGAGTCATACCCAGACTCCGGGTACGACCGTCTTATCTTGGTCAAGACGTCGGGTAGCTTCGGTCAAGACAACGCCGAGTACCTACTCAGGACTGCGTCGCGAGCAAATGCGTCTGAGGCTTACGTCGTCTACACCGACACTGTCGAGCTACTCGTCGACACCGACGACATACAGTTCGTCCCCGCGCGGCGTCTGTTGGACGAAGTCGACCACGAACTCTCTGACCTCAGCACGGATACAGAGACGACACTCGACAGACGCCGACTCCTCCTCGTAGCAGCCGCAGTAGCGGGTCTCGGGATCGGGGCGACTCTCGTACTCGATCTGTTACCCTTACAGACACAGACCCGTGACGAGGGGACTACAGACCCTACCACTCCCGGGACAGTCCCGTCGGGGGAGACGCCGGCTTGGTCACAGTTCCAGAACGACGCCGCGAACACGGGATACACCTCCTACACCACCGACGACAGCCTCACGTCTGAGTGGAGTTACCCGACCCGGGGCTCCGTCGTCTCGTCACCTGCAGTCGCCGACGGTAGAGTATTCTTCGGAAGCAGGGACGGAAGTCTCTACGCAGTCGACGCCGAGTCGTCTGAGACGGCTTGGAGTTACAGTACCCGGGCTGGGATCGACTCGTCACCTGCAGTCGCCGACGGTAGAGTATTCTTCGGAAGCAGGGACGGAAGTCTCTACGCAGTCGACGCCGGGTCGGGCGACCGAATCTGGGAACACGCCACAGACGGAGCCGTCGTCTCGTCGCCCGCAGCCGTCGGAGGAACTGTCTATGTCGGAAGCAGGGACGCGAGTCTCTACGCAGTCGACGCCGAGTCGGGCGACCGTCTCTGGAGCTACGAGACGGGGTTCGACGTCGTCTCGTCGCCCGCAGCCGTCGGAGGAACTGTCTATGTCGGAAGCAGGGACGCGAGTCTCTACGCAGTCGACGCCGAGTCGGGCGACCGTCTCTGGAGCTACGAGACCGGAGAGCCCGTCAACTCGTCGCCCGCGGTTCTCGATGACACCGTCTACTTCGGAGGTCTCGACTCGAACCTCTATGCAGTCAGCACCGAGACGGGCGAGGAGAGATGGAGACATCCGACACGTGGTCAGATCAGATCCTCGCCGGCTGTAGACCCCGAGAGACAGGCTGTATACGTCTCGTCACTCGACCGACGTCTCTACCGTCTGTCTTTAGACGGCGACCAACTCTGGAGATACGACGCCCAGAGCCAGATGAGATCCTCCCCAGCCCTCAGCCGTGACAAGGTCTACGTCGGTGACTCCGACGGTGTACTACACGCAGTCGACGCCGAGTCGGGCGACCGAGTTACGACACATTCACTCGACGAAAGGATACTCTCGTCCCCGGCTGTCGTCGAGGGATCGCTCTACGTCGGAGACGACGCGGGTGGACTCCAGTCAGTCAGACTCGTCGAGACGCGTGACTGAGTCAGGCTCCGAGTCTACTTTCTCTAAACAGAAGGAATTTTTTGGTTTACCAAAAAATCCTTGGTAATTTTTAGGTGGCTGGAGAACATACGGTCTAACAAGATGGATCTAATAGCCAACCTCACCCTGGTGTTCTTAGCCGGTCTAATGACGGCGTTAGCCACGGGGGTAGGAGCACTTCCCTTCTTCGTGTTCGACGAGATAGAAGACCGGTGGAACGTCGTCCTCTGGGGTCTCGCCTCGGGGATAATGGTCTCAGCTTCCCTCTTCGGACTCGTCGAGGAGGGTCTGAACGAGGGAACCGTCTGGGAGATACTCCCTGGAGTCGGGGTCGGTGTCCTCCTCGTCGTCGTTAGCCATTACTTCATAGTCAACGCCGAGGTCGACCCACGTGAGTACGAGGAGGCTGACTTCAAGAAGCTCCTCATCATACTCGGGATACTCACAGTACACAGCTTTCCCGAGGGGGTCGCGGTCGGCGTCTCTTTCGCCGACCTCAACCTAGGAACCGGACCTGAGCTACTCGGCTTCACGGTTCCCGTCCTTGCCGTCTTCATGACGGTCGCGATCTCGATACATAACGTCCCCGAGGGAACTGCGGTCGCGATACCTCTCAAGGCGATGGGTGTCTCGAAATGGAAGATGGTCTGGTGGGCTGTCTTCTCCAGCCTGCCACAGCCGATAGGTGCTGTGATAGCCTTCGCCTTCGTACGTGTCGCACGTGAGTTCCTGCCGTTCGGCTTCGGATTCGCCGCGGGTGCGATGGTCTTCCTCGTACTCACCGAGTTCATACCCGAAGCTCTCGAAACCGGAGAGGATCTCCCGAGAGGCGGGAAGGTCGAGCTACTCTCGGGGATCGCCCTCGGAGTCCTCATAATGCTCCCGCTCAACATGATCTGATCCTCCCAACCCAAGACTTAGTACCGTAGGAGACTAATCCGGCTTAACTCACAGATGTTCGACAGTCTTCTCGATATATTCCGATCCAAGGACGAGGACCTCGAAACTACCTACTCCGACGCCGCCGAAGACTTCAGGAGCCTCAGGTCTGAGACTATACAGAAAGCACACGAGGAGTACGACGCTCTCCGTTCCGAGGTCGGGACTACTCTCGGAAGACTAGACGACGAGCTCTCCGAGATGCGACGGCGTGACTACGACGAGGACGTTATAACTGACGTCATGGACAACATACTCACACGTAGACGTAGCCTGATACACGACGTCGACGTCTCCGAGGACGCCAGACCCGAAGACCTCAGACGTGACCTCGCGGAGTTCATAGACGGCTTCAGGGATATGTCACGTAAGGAAGCCGCTGTTATACAGGAGATCGAGATTCCCGAGGGATTCTACGGAAGCCTTGAGGAGATAGAGGAGGAGTACGAGAGACTCGGTCAACTCGTCGAGTCGGAGTACTCCGCCGTCGAGACCCACAGACGTCTGGCTGACGCCGTCGGGAGACGTGACGAGATAATCGACGAGATAGACAGCCTCAGCGACGAGATAGACGGTCTCGGACTCGAAGACCACGAAGAGGAGTTACAGAAAACGCGGGAGTCGCTTGAGGATCTCGAGGAGTCCGATGTCTGGGACGAGTACAGCTCGCTCAAGGAAGAACTCAGTGACGCCGAGAGTGCGAGAGACGACGTCTTAGACCGGCTCTCGGGGTCGATGGCTGAGACACAGCGCGGTCTGAGGAAGATACTCTACGAGGTCGAGAACTCCGACCTGTCCCTCGACTCGGACGTCGACACACGTGTCCTCCGGAGACTCAGGGACTCCGAGGCGGAGGATCTCATCGAGTCCGACCCCGCGACTGTCGAGAACACAGTCAGACAGATGAGACGTGACCTGGAGGACGGCTTGGGATCTGACGTACTGAGTGACACCGACCGTGAGAAGCTACTCGCGGGTCTCTCGTCTCTCGAAGACTTCTCCGAGACTGTCGAGGAGGTCGAGTCACTCGACGAGAAAGCCGACTCTCTCAGCGACGAGATAGACAGCCACGAGGCTTCGGAGAAGAAGAGAAGTCTTGAGGAGGAGATAGACAGACTCGAACGTGAAGCCGAGAGGAAACGTGAGAGACGTGACACGCTCCGCGAGAGGATAGAGTCGAAACGTGAGAGATTACACGAGACCGAGGAGAAGATAAGAAACATACTTGAGTCGGCACTCGACCGAGACGTCGTACTCGAAGACCGAGACATAGACCGAGAGGGGGAGGACGGTCAGGATGCGTGAGAGAGACATACACCAAGACGAGACCTACATAGAGGCTTTCTTAGACGCCTTCGACGACGTACTTTACACACACACAGTCGACGGCGACCTCCTCGACTGGAACCGCGCGGTCAACGAGGTCACGGGATACACAGACGACGAGATACGCAGTATGAATGCTCTCGACTTCTTCGAGGGCGAAGACAGAGACGTGATACGTCGAGGAATCGAGGAAGCCGTCGAGACGGGTGGGGCGAGGAGAGAGGCAGACCTCGTGACGAAGGACGGCGACGAGATACCCTACGAGTTCGTGGCTAACAGACTCGAAGACATAGACGGAAACCAAGTCATCGCAGGCATAGGAAGGGAAATCACCGAACGCAAGGAGTACGAGGAGGAGCTTGAGAGGACACGTGACCGTCTCGAAGAGGCACAGAGGGTTGCGGGCATGGGACACTGGGTCTCGGACTTCGAGGAGATCGAGTGGTCAGACGAGGTCTACAGTATATTCGGTGTCGAGCCCGGAGAAGTAGATCCTACACACGAGAGATGGCTAGAGTTCGTCCATCCCGACGACCGCGACAGAGTGGAGGATGCCGTCGACGAGGCACTCGAAGAAGACAACTACGACATACAACACCGTATAGTGCGTCCCAACGGCGAGGTACGTGTAGTCCACGAGAGGGGCGACGTACAGTACGACGACGACGGCGATCCCGTACGTATGATCGGTACTGTTCAGGACATCACGCGTGAGAGACGTATCAGGAGCCTACTCAACTCGATCAGGGATATCGCTCAGGGGGTTCTCGAAGCCGATACAGCCGACGAGGTCTACGGTTCGACTATGGACGTCCTGTCTTCGAGGGAAGGCTTCGGATACGACTACGCATGTGCGTCGATAGGAGTCTTCGGTGACGACGGACGTGAGGTCGAACGGATATACGACGCGGGAATGATAGCCGACGACGACGAAGAGTGTGAGGTACTGTGGCGCGAGATCTACACATCCGACTACGTCGACGAGGTCTTTGAGAAAGATGTCCTCGTCATAGATGACGTCACACAGCCGCCCTACGAACAACACGGGAGTTACGACAGACCCGTACATGGTGCCGTCTCGGTTCCCCTGAGACACAGAGACGACGACTACGGCGTTATGACACTCCATCTCCCGCCCGACCGTGACGCCGACGACGGTAGTATCTCCGAGGACGAGGTTCGTCTCGTAGAGGAGATGGCACACGACGTCTCTCTCGGTGTCTACTCCGTCGAGGCGGAGGAGAGGCTAGAGCGCGAGAGGGACGAACTCGCCCTACTCAACCGTATAGTTCGCCACGACATACGTAACGACATGAACCTCGTCTTAGGTTGGGGTGACATTCTGAGAGACTACGTCGAAGACGACGGCGAGGAGTATCTCGAAACCGTCTTAGACATGAGCCGCCACGTCGTCGATCTCACGAAGACTGCGAGGGACTACGTCGAGTCGGTTGAGATGGGGGAGGAGGCTGAGGTCGAACCCATCCGTCTCCGCGAGACTGTCGAGAACTCCGTCAGAAAGAGACGTGAGACCTACCCCTCTACCGACTTCGTCGTCGACTCGATCCCTGACGTAGACGTCGAGGCTAACGACCTCCTGTCGACTGTCTTCAGGAACCTCCTCAACAACGCAGTACAGCACAACGACTCCGAGGAGCCAAGGGTCGAGGTCTCAGCAGAGGAGGAGGACGGCGAAGTAGTCGTGACTGTCGCCGACAACGGTCCGGGTGTTCCCGACGACCTCAAGGACGAGATCTTCGGAAAGGGCGAGAGGGGGCTCGAAAGTGAGGGAACCGGAGTCGGTCTCTACCTCGCAAAGACAGTCGTCGAGAGCTACGGCGGTGAGATCTGGGTCGAGGACTCCGACCTCGGCGGTGCCGACTTCAAGGTCAGTCTCAGGAAGACGTAGTTTTCTCAGCTAATTTCATGATATTTATGAATTAAAGATAAATTTAATACAGTACATAGATAATATTATAAATGTGACAGAGATCGAACTTTCATCGAGTCAGTACCGTATACTCTCGTCGCTCGTGAGTCTCCACAGGGCACACGGCGATTCGGTTAAGGGCAAGGAAGTAGCCGAGGCGGTCGACAGGAACCCCGGGACTATACGTAACAAGATGCAGTCGCTCAAGGATCTGAGCCTCGTCGAGGGTGTCGTCGGTCCCAACGGAGGCTACAAGCCCACAGAAGACGCGTATAAACTCCTCGAAATCGACGAGTCGGGAGGCCTCAACAGTCTGCCACTCCTCAGAAACGGCTATCCGGTCGAGGGCGCGACGGTCGCCGAGATCGATCTCAAGAGCATAAACCATCCGACACTCTGCCGAGCCGAGATACAGATAAAGGGAGACATACACGAGTTCCACGAGAACGACAAGATAAAGATAGGACCTACTATATACGGCTTTATCATATACGGCTCGGTAGACGTCAAGGACGACGACAGCAGCAGAATAGTCGTAGGAGTCGAGGAGATGAAGGTCGTCTGAGACCTGCCGAAGCTCATACGGTACTGTACTGTCTTGTCGTGTCTCTGTTGTATTAGAAAAGGTTTAACATACGACGCTGCAACTCTTTCTTAGACTATACTCATACATAAATAAACAATAATGAAGCTGACAGGAACTCAGGAGACAGTAGACGTCCTTCTCGTCGAGGCTGAGTCCGAATACGCCTCAAGGATACGGAACGACATATCCGAGGCGGGGAGGTTCCTCTTTGAGTCCGACTACAGACTCACACACGTGGAGACAGTCCCGGAGGCTCAAAGACTCGTCGACGACTCCTTCGACGTAGTGCTTTTAGACACCGAGACCGAAGACGACGGGAGCTTCGGTACACTCGAATACATAGTAGACGAGACCGACGGAGCCGTCCCTGTAGTCGTTCTGACTGATCTCACCAACAGGGAGAACGCAGTCGAGGCTATCGAGAGGGGTGCTCATACTGGAGGACAAAAATAGATAAGATTGAATACCGTCTTCTCGGAAAACGTCGGATACGTACCCGTGTTATTCCCGGTATCCGACTTATAGGAAAATTCATATTCACGTTCTTTTGTCCTTCAGTATCAGGACTACCTCGACAGGAAAGAGGTGAGTCCCGAGGCACTCGCGCGTTCGATACGTTACGCAGTCGAGAGAAACACGCAGAGACGTGAGCTGAGACGGACTAAGACGAAGTACGAGTCGCTCTTCGAGGGATCTCCCGACCCCGTCATTCTCTCCGACAGAACTACGGGAGAGATAGTCGAGGCGAACTCGAAGGCTTCGAGACTCGTAGGCTACTCCGACCACGAGATAGTCGGGATGAATCAGTCGGAGCTACATCCCGACGAAGAGAGATATAAGAGCCTGTTTGAGAGGGTCAAGGAGGACGACAGCCCTGTGTCGGAGTTCGAGGACGGCTCGCAGATATACGTGGTCACCGCTGACGGTGAGAGGATACCCGTTGAGATCTCCGTCTCGGAGGTCGGCGTCGACGGCAGAGACCTCATATACGGTGTCTTCCGCGATATATCCGACAGGAGAGACCGCGAGTCTGACCTAGAGAGGTACGAGGACGTCGTTGAGAGCCTACGTGTCGGCGTCTACAGAAACACTCCCGGAGAAGAAGGTGACTTTATCGAGGTTAACTCGGCTATGGTCGACCTCTTCGACGCCGACTCGGAGGAGGAGCTACTCGAAACCCATGTCTCGGATCTCTATGTAGACCCCGAGAAGAGAGCCGAGTTAAGTGACGAACTCATGCAGAAGGGCTACGTCGAGGGCAGAGAGCTCAGACTCAGGACGCTTGAAGGCAACGAGTTCTGGGCTTCGGTAACCGCCACGAGGGAGTTCGACACCGACGGCGAGGTCTACTTCGACGGAACTCTGAGGGACGTGACCGAGAGGAAGAAACGCACGAGGGATCTACGGCGTGTCAAGAGAGTCGTAGACGAGGCTCCTATCAGTGTGGCTATATCCGACCCAAGGTACGACGACAACCCCATAGTCTATGTCAACGACAGGTTCACCGAGGTCACGGGGTACACTAAGGATGAGGTCGTGGGAAGGAACTGCCGTTTCCTACAGGGAGACGACACCGACGACGAGACTGTCGCCGAGATACGTGAGGCGATAGACGACGAGCGCCCAATAAAGACAGAGATACTCAACTACCGGAAGAACGGTGTCTCGTTCTGGAACGAGCTACATATAGCTCCTATATATGACACCGACGGCGATCTGATGAGCTTCGTCGGCTTCCAGATCGACGTTACTGACGAGGTGAGGAGGAAACGCAAGCTTGAGAGGTACCACGGTCTCGTCGAGAACGTACCTGTAGGCATCTACCGTAAGATGCCCGAGAAGGACGGACGTCTCGTCGAGGTCAACCCGGCTCTTGCGTCGATATTCGGGGCTGAGTCGGAGATCGACCTCTTGGGGGTTCCACTCAAGAACCTCTACTCCGACGTAGAGGATCACGACGACTTCCTGCGCGAGATCGACTCCGAGGGCGTCGCAACGAAGGAGCTACGTATGAAGACGGTCGACGGAGACGAGTTCTGGGCGATGATGACGGCTTACCAGTTCGAGTCGGACGAAGGTGAGACGTATATCGACGGCATGGTTCACGATATTACCGAGAGAAAGGAGTATGAGAGGGAGCTAGAGGAGAGGAACTCCGAGCTTGAGCTTCTCAACCGGATCGTGAGACACGATATACGTAACGACATGCAGGTCGTACTCGGAATGAGCCAGGCTCTCGAAGCCGACATAGACGACGACAGACTCGACCGTGTCATAGAGAACAGCCACGACGTGATAGAGCTCACGAAGACGATGCGTGATCTGATGGAGACTATGATGTCGGAGTCCGAAGAAGCCGACCTCGAAGCCGTGAACCTCCGACAGATCATCGAGAATCAGGTCGATGAAGTCATGAGCTCGTACGAGAGGGCTGAGGTCACGACAGAGACGCCCGACATCGACTCTACTGTCGAAGCCGACGGTATGGTCTCGTCGGTCTTCAGGAACCTCCTCGAGAACGCAGTACACCACAATGATGCCGAAGTTCCGAGGATCGAGGTCTCAGCAGAGGAGGAGGACGGCGAAGTAGTCGTGACTGTCGCCGACAACGGTCCGGGTGTCCCCGACGACCGGAAGGACGAGATCTTCGGAAAGGGCGAGAAGGGACTCGAAAGCGAGGGAACCGGAGTCGGTCTCTACCTCGTGAAGACAGTCGTCGACAGGTACGGTGGCGACGTCTGGGTAGAGGACTCCGACCTCGGCGGTGCCGCCTTCAAGGTCAGGCTCAGAAAGGCAGAAACAGAGTCAGAGACAGAGACGTGACTACCCGATGTAGCCCTGTGTCGAAGCCGCCGAAGCCGGACTGAACTCGACCCTTACCTCGGTTCCGTTCTCCGACGACTCCGCCTCCACCTCGGCGTCGAGGATCTTCGAGACCACATAGACTAGCGACAGTCCGAGACCGCTGCCGTGTCTCAGGGGCTCCTCGTCGCCGCGTGACAGAACCGAGAGATCCTGTTCCGACATGCCGTCTCCGTCGTCGGAGACAGTCACTCTGACTCCCGTCTCAGAGACGTCTACTTCGACCTCGACAGTCGGGGACTCGCCCGCGTGCTCGGCGGCGTTCTCCAGAAGCTCCTTGAACACCAGCTTCGCCCTCGGTGCGGCGAGAGCCACAGCCTCGGAGGATTCGGGCGGTATGACCGAGACCGAAACAGAGACGTCGGGGTACTTGTCACGTGTCTCCTCGACGGCTTCCTCGACGAGACTCAGAACATCAGTCGGACGTGGTATCGGAGGCTCAGTAATCTGGTCTTCGAGTCTCCTCGCCTTCTCGCTCAGCCGGAGTAGATCGTCCGTCTTCTCACGTATCATCGCCGCCGCCTCGGCGTCTCTATCACCCTCCCGCGTCTCCTCGATCATGTCCGCGTATCCCGAGATCACGTTCATGCCGTTTCTGAGGTTGTGGCGCAGGACACGGTTGAGTACGCTTATAAGCTCGTCGCGCCGAGTTATCTCCGAACTGTATCTGTGGTTCCGTATCACAGATCCAACAAGTTCGCCGACGAGTTCGACGAATATCCTCTCGGCTTCCGAGAAGGGCTCACACGTCTCCGACGAAGAGAAACAAGCCGTACCGTACGGCTCGCCGTCGACGAGTACCGGGGTTCCGTGGTAACATCTCAGACCCGTATTTTCGTACGCCGGGTCGTCCTCCCAGCCCTCGTTCGGCGCGTCACTGATGTCGATCCGTGACCTCGTACGTACGACCTCACGGCAGTAGGTCTCTCCGAGTTCGAGCTCTTTTCCCTCTGCGACCTTGCCGTCGGGGGGATCGGTGCTCACGACAGTCTCCCATCTGTCTTCGTCGATGTCAGTACGTGCCACGTAGCCGTGGTCGGTTCCGAGGTAGTCGCGCCCTACTTCGAGGAGACGTCTTATCTTCTCTCCTTGACGGGGAGGCTCTCACGCATTACTGCGTAGAGGTCTCGGCGTGCTTCCCCTGCCCCTGCGTCTCTCTTGGTGTCTCGGCTCATCTCAGTTAATCAAGAAATCCACTAACTGCTGGACCCACGTTCTCTGGCTCGACGAGAAAGGCATCGTGTCCGTAGTCACTCTCCTGTACCGTGTGTTCGACGTCGACGTCCGCCTCCTCGAACGCCCTTTCTAGACTCCTCGACTGTTCGACCGTGAAATGCCAGTCACCCGTGAAGCTGATTATGAGTGCCTCGCCGTCGAATGCGGCTAAGGCGTCGGCGTCGGACTCGTAGCCCTGTGATAGGTCGTAGTCGTCCATCGCCCTGAGGAGGTATATGTAGCTGTTGGGATCGAACCTCTTAGCGAACTTCTCCGACTGGTAGTCGAGGTACGACTCGACGTCCCTGTACTTGAAGAAGTCGCTCGTGGGGTCTGACGAGACTATCTCGTCGTCGGTGGGGTCACGTCTCGCCGACCTCCTCCCGAACTTGTCCTCCATCGAGTCCTTCGAGAGGTACATTATGTGCCCGATCTGTCTCGCGAGACGCAGACCGTCCTTCGGCGGGTCGGGCTCTCCGTCGTCTCCCGCGGAGTAGTAACGTCCACCCCTCCATTTGGGGTCGTTGAGTATCGCCCTCCTCGCTACGGAGTCGAGCGCGAGTGCCTGTGGATCGAGACGCGCCGCCGTCGCGATAGGGACGACCTTCTCGACGAAGTCGGGGTAGAGCTTCGCCCACTCTAAGACGTTCATGCCGCCGACGCTTCCTCCCACGACTGCGTGGAGGCTGTCGACCCCGAGTATCTCGAGAAGCATGCTCTGGGCACGTGTCCAGTCTGTGATGGTCACGGGAGGGAAGTCGGGTCCGTAGGGCTCTCCCGTCTCGGGGTTCTCGCTCGCTGGTCCCGTACTGCCGTAACACGAACCCGGGACGTTCGCACAGACTATGTAGTAGTCGGAGGGATCTATCGACTTACCGGGACCGACTATGTCGTCCCACCACGCCGCAGCCTGCCCGCTCGTCCCAGCGTCACGTCCTCTTCCAGCGACGTGTGAGCTTCCCGTGAGGGCGTGACAGACTAAGATGGCGTTGTCACCCGTGTACTCGCCGTAGGTCTCGTACGCGACCTCTAGCTCGGGTATCGACTCGCCACACTCGAACTCGAACCGCCCGAGACTCACGGTGTCACGGGTCACGTCCATCTCCATCTACTACGACACCTCTCTTATCGCGTTGTCTATGTCGTCTACTATGTCGTCGGCGTCCTCGATGCCGACCGAGAGACGTACCATGTCGGGTGTCACGCCGCTCGCCTCCTGTTCCTCCTCCGTAAGCTGCTGGTGTGTCGTGCTCGCGGGATGTATCACGAGCGTCTTCGAGTCACCGACGTTTGCGAGGAGTGTAGCCAACTCGGTCGCCTCACAGAACCCCCTTCCGGCGTCGTAGCCTCCCTCTAAGCCGAAGGTTATCATTCCGCCGTAGCCTCCGTCGAGGTACTCGGTCGCCTCCTCGTGTGTCTCGTGGCTTTCGAGACCGGGGTAGTTTACCCACGCGACCTCGTCGTGGTCTTCGAGGAACTCGGCGACCTCCAGGGCGTTCTCCGACTGCTTCTCCATCCTGAGTGGGAGGGTTTCGAGCTTCTGGGCGGTGTTCCACGCGTCGAAGGGCGACTGCTGGTTTCCGAGGTCTCTCATCCCCCTCGTCCTCGCGGCGTAGGCGAAGGCTGCGTCTCCGAAACGCTCCTTGAAGTTGACGCCGTGGTAGGCGGGATTGTCACCAGCGACCTCGGGGTAGTCGTCGGCGTCCCAGTCGAAGCTCCCTCCGTCGACGACGACTCCGCCGACAGTCGTGCCGCTTCCGTGTATCCATTTCGTCGTCGACTCCCAGACTATGTCTGCGCCGTGGTCGAGAGGGTTGGACAGGAAGGGCGTAGCGAAGGTGTTGTCTATTACGAGTGGGACACCGTTTTGGTGTGCTACCTCGGCTAGCCTCTCGATGTCGGGAGTCACGAGAGCCGGGTTTCCGATGGTCTCGGCGTGGACGTACGCGGTGTCGTCGTCTATCCTCTCGTCGAATCCCTCGTAGTCTAGCGGGTCGACGAAACGTGACTCGACGCCGCGTCTGGGTGCTGTGTGAGTGAAGTAGGTGAACGTACCGCCGTAGAGAGCCGAAGACGTCACGACGTTGTCTCCCGCAGACGCGAGTATGAAAGTCAGAAGGTCGAGAGACGCCATCCCGCTCGCAGTCGCGACCGCGGCGACTCCGTTTTCGAGACTCGCCATCCTCTTTTCTAGGACGGCGTTCGTGGGGTTCATTATCCTGCTGTATATGTTGCCCGCCTCTTCGAGTCCAAAGAGCTTCGCGGCGTGTTCGGCGTCCTCGAACTCGTAGGAGGTAGTCTGGTAGATCGGCGGTGCTACCGAACCCGTCGCGGGATCGGGGTCGTAGCCGTCATGTACGCTCCGTGTCCTGAACCCGTCGCTTTCATCAGAGGAGTCTGAGTCAGTCATTGTTACTGTAGTAGTATCGTACTTCTTCGGTTATAAATGCGGTGTACGTACCGGTGTATGACATAGGTCTGACTCAGCTTTATATATACGGATATATAGTTTAGACTCGACGCGGGATGGAGATGGGTATGCAGGGACTTGAACCCCGGGCTTCCCGTGGCTGTATATTATTGGACGGCGCGCCGCGCGGACTCGCACCGACCATTGGCTCGGAGGACAGCCACGGGCGTTCTTCCGCTGAACTACATACCCTGAGGTTAGTCTCTAGCTGGCTCTCGTAAATAGCTTATCCCCTGAAGATGTATCTGGAATCCTACATCTACATTTACAGTTCCTCGATAAATCTCTCTATGACTTTCCCTTCAACTCTATGTAACGTTTCACTACACGTGGATTTCGCTATTCCAGCCTCGTGGCTCACATCGTCCAATGAGGCTCTTCTAGGTGTGTCGTAGTATCCCTTCTCGAAAGCCGTGAGTAATAACTCTTCCTGATTATCTGTTAGTAGATCCTCACGTTCGGTCTCACGTATGTACTCGACGTCGAAATTTACACCCAGAGTATCTAAACGTTCGGACAGATTCGAGAGACGTTCGTGAGACGCGGTAATCTCCCATACTACCTCTCCGTCATTGATATCGAAAGGGGTCTCGATAGGCATTCCCGACTCCTTAGCCGCAAGGAGCAACGAAGGACTGCTCGTTTCGAACTCTACAAGGGCTTCATTATCCGTCTTCTGAAGTGGGTTCAAGGACTGAATCTCTTCGTCTTTCTCCATCTCAGATATGATCGTCTCTATATCGTCATCGTCACCATCCATCTCGATAATACCAACACCGTTTTCATCCGCTACAGCGGCTACTACACGGAAGAGAACATCCGAATACGATTTGGATATCTCGCTTATCCATTTCCCTTCGGGTAGACTCAGTCTTAACTTAGCCTCGGGCATCTATACTCTTCCCTACTAATACATCGTGCATCTGTATAAATCTAGGATAAGATTGTGGATTAAGACAGCATTCTAGGCATGTCTTCCTCGACAGTCGTGTTTGGCTGAAGACCGAACTCCTCTACCAGAACGTCTTTGACGTTGGGTGAGAGGAAAGCAGGTAGCTGAGGACCCAGAGTAATATCCTTTACTCCGACCGAGAGGAGCGAGAGTAAAACTGTTACAGCCTTCTGCTCGTACCAAGCAATATTGAACGAAAGAGGGAGGCTGTTTATGTCATCGACATCCATCGCATCGGCTAGTTCCTGTGCTATGAGAACGAGAGAGTACGAGTCGTTACACTGACCTGCATCTATCACCCGTGGAATACCTCCGATATCACCGAGGTCGAGTTTGTTATACCGGTACTTCGCACATCCCGCAGTCAGTATAACTGTGTCCTCGGGAAGATCCTCAGCGAACTCGGTGTAGTACTCGCGATCCGAATGTCTTCCGTCGCATCCAGCCATCACCATGAAGGTACTTATCTTCCCTTCTTCAACTGCCTCTATCACCCTATCCGAGACAGCCGAAACCGCATCATGAGCGAACCCGACCGTTATGTCACCCTCTTCAAGCTGTTCGGGGGGCTCACAGCTCTTTGCGTGCTGTATGATATCTGAGAAGTCCTTAGTTCCGTCGTCCCCATCAGGCTCAGCAATATACTGAAGATCGGGGTATCCGACGACACCCGTGGTGTAGACACGGTTCTTGTACGACTCCTTCGGGGGCACAAGACAGTTGGTGGTCAGAAGTACAGGACCGTTGAAAGACTCGAACTCCTCTTTCTGTTCCCACCATGCGTTTCCGTAGTTTCCCACGAAATGGTCGTACTTCTTGAGCTCCGGGTAGGCATGAGCCGGAAGCATCTCACCATGTGTATACACGTCGACACCTGTTCCCTGGGTCTGTTCGAGGAGATTCTCCATATCGCTGAGATCATGCCCGCTTATGAGTATACCGGGGTTGTCCCTCACACCGAGATCCACCGTAGTAGGCTCGGGATCTCCGTACTCAGTGGTATTTGCTTCATCGAGCAGAGCCATAGTCTCGACTCCCATCTCCCCCGTCTCAAGTGATAATTCGACGAGTTCGTCGACTGACTTACTGTCGTCGAGTGTAGCACCGAGCGCTCTCTGGATAAAAGCCGTAATATCCTCGTCCGTCTTACCTAAGACGTTTGCGTGGTGATAGTACGCCGAGATCCCCTTCAGACCGTAGGTTATGAGCTCACGGAGTGACCTTATGTCCTCGTCATCGGTCTCAAGCACACCAATATTCTCGGATTTCTGGAGTATATCATCCTCAGAGTCGGGCGACCATGTCACAGGTATTCGGATAGCGGATTGATTTCGTAGCACTCTCGTTTCTTGCCCTACAACA
>JAXIOF010000077.1 GCA_034190545.1 Candidatus Afararchaeum irisae
GTCCGCTGCTGTCGGCGGCTACTCCGTCGCAACCAGAACGGCGGCGACGGAGGCGTGCTCAAAAATCGGAGATTTTTGGCATGCCACTGAGCTCCGCTCAGTGTAGCACACCCGTAAACATCGCGCTAAATGGCGGGACGATGACCGTGAACGTGTAAGTACTGACGCCCCTTCGACGGGGAGACAGGCCTCTCCGTTGGTTACATAGCCATAGAACGGAAGTCCACGTCAAAGCCCCATCCCTCCACGAGCGAGGGTTTGCCCGAGCGAAGTAGGGTGGGGTAGTTTACGCGACACCGAGATCTTTACTCGCGGCTCTCCTCCTAACACTTTTAGGATTTAAGTCACAACACTGTGGTTAATCGTATGATAGGGTCTCATCTGTTTGAGGTGTACATCTATGCGGTAGTTCCACTCGCATTTCTGTCGGTCTCCTTAGGCTACTCAGTCCTCAAGACGTACAGACTCAGATCCTGGAAACCCGTATTTCTGGTCGTTCTCTTATCGATAATGGCAGCCCATCAGACGAGCGAGACCTACCTTCTCGTTTCGTCTTCCGTGGATCTCAGCGGTACTGGTGCGGGTACGGGTACCGAGACCGACACAGTTCTGGAGACGACCGAGACGGTAGCCAACATAGCTGCGAGCCTCTCCGCCTACTTCGTCCTCGGAATCGTGGGCGACGAGAGACGCGCGAAGGAGAGTACAGCGGTTCTGAGCCGCGTGATGCGTCACGACCTCCGTAACAGCCTGACCGTGATAAGAGGATACATACAGTTAGCCGAGGAGGAGGCTCGTGCCTCGGATCAAAACCAGATCGCCGAGTACCTCGACAAGCCCGCCGACGAGATAGACGACCTAAGCCAGACAGCCGACAAGGCTCGGAGGCTCGAAGACGTTCTCGAAGAGAGGACTACACCACGTAGCGTGGATCTCGGTGAGGTAGTCTCGGCTGAAGTCGAGGACGCACGCCGACGTTTCGACGACGCCGAGATATGTCTGAGGGATGACGTTCACAGTACCAGTGTCAGAGCCGACGAGTACCTCGGTGAGGCTCTGAGAGCCGTGATAGAGAACGGCGTCGTACACAACGACAACGACAAGGAGACACCCAAGGTCGAAGTAGACGTCGAGGAAAACCGGACGAACGTAGTAGTCTCCGTGAGAGACAACGGTCCCGGGATCGCTGAGGAAAGGAGGGACAGGATCTTAGGACACGAGGAGAGGAGCCAGCTTCACCACGGAGAGGGGATCTCGCTCTTCGTAGTCGGCTGCCTCATCGACGAGTACGGTGGCAACATATGGATAGAGGACGACGGCTTAGACGGAGAGGGATCGGCGTTCAAGATCAGGCTCTGGAAGTCTGTCGAGGGGATTCTGTAGTGTAGGTTCGAATAGCTGATATCCGAGTGAGTTCGGAGGAGTCATACTCGAGTATCAGTCCCAGTCGTGACTCTCCCAACCCTCGTAATGCTTCAGACGGCTCTTTATCACCCAAGGCTCCCACTCACATTCATAGCGGATACAGCGCGGAAACCCACCCCTTCAGGGTGGGAGGAAGCGCGTAAACTCCATGTCTCTGACTACCAGCCACGACAAGGCCAGCTCCCTAATGCTTTTGAACCCCTAACCCTACATATGACGTATGGAGAAGCGGCGAACTGTCCCCGTGAAACTCGACGTCGACAGTTCCGACACCGCACTCCTCGAAGACACCGTAGACGAGTTTCTGTGGGCGGCTAACTATGTCACAAGCCACGCTTTCCAAGGCGAATACGTCACGACGAGCAAGACCACGCTCCACAAAGGCACTTACGAGGACGTGCGTGACGAGACAGCGTTGCACAGCAACCACGTCCAAGCTGCCCGAAACAAGGCCGCCGAAGCCTGTAAGAGCGTGGTCGAAAAGTGGAAACAGGGCAAGAAGGCGTCGATGCCGTACTTCACCAGTCCACACCTCGTCTACGACCACCGCACTGCCACGTTCCACGACGACTATGTGAGCCTCGCCACCACAGACGGACGCATCGAAGCCGACTACGTGCTACCTGATAAGGAGCGAGACACGCCCCACGCAGAATACCTCTTTTCGGACGAGTACGAAACCACAGGGGCAGAACTGCATTACACGAACGACAACTGGCTGCTTCACATCCACTGCAAGAAAGAAGTGGAGTCTGACACGTCGGAACAGACAACGACCACGCACGGGACGGTGCTTGGCGTTGACCTCGGCGTGAACAACCTCGCCGTCACCTCCACGGGCACGTTCTGGACGGGAGACGAGTTCGACCACTGGCGCAGAGAATACGAGAAACGGCGTGGTGACTTGCAGGAACATGGGACGCGGTGGACACACGAGAACATCCAGTCAGTCGGTCGCAAAGAAGACGGTCGGTTCAAGCTGACACTCCACCGTATCTCGAACGAGTTGGTGGCTGAAGCCCGCGACAACGGCTGCTCGGTGATAGCGTTTGAAGACTTGACTGACATTCGCGAGCGTACTGGTGCGTCGTGGGGACACAAGTGGGCGTTCAACCGCCTCTACGAGTACGTCGAATACAAGGCCGCAGAGTACGGCATCGACGTAGAGCAAGTTGCCCCGGAGAACACCTCTCGACGGTGTTCACACTGTGGCTTTACCCACTCCGACAACCGTGAAGGTGAATCGTTCGAGTGTCTGAAGTGTGGCTACGAAAACCACGCGGATTACAATGCAGCGAAGAATATTGGCTTGCGGTATCTCCGCCGGAACCAAACTGGCTCCGGTGGAGGCGCACCCGTAGGCGTGCGCTTGAACAGCGGGACGCTGAACGCGAACGGAGAGTTTGAGCCTCCTGCCGAGGAATCGGCCAGAGTGGGAGTCCACGCTGAAAGCCCACGGCTTTAGCCGTGGGTTAGCTTACGCACTCCGTCTCTACCACAGATCCACATATAAACCCTGTCAATAGAAATTAACATTAGTGCAAAGGGTTTTACCCTTCTAAGTTAATAATAATAAACATGAGCCGAGTCTCCGACACAGCCGAGGACACCACCGACACGAAACAGGAGCGTCTCCAACACCCGAGCGGATGGCTGTACCTGACCCAACACGAGAGCGTCGCGATCATAGTAGACGCACTTCTCGACCTGCCTCCACACAGGGAGTTCAACAAGACGGAGCTAGCCGAACACGCAGGCGTGACGCGTCAGACGGTAGCCAACTACGTCGACCTACTTCTCGAACTGAGTATCATCGAGGAGGTGCCCGACACGTCACCCACACGTTACCGTGTAGCCGAGAGCGACGTCGTAAAGGAGTTATATGAACTAAACAGCGCGCTTAACTCGGTGTGATGCGTAGGGTAGAAGTCGACGAGATGCCGATTGATGAACAGTAGAGTAAACAACCACGGGTACAGTGACCCGTGGAACTCTCGCTGATTTTCTTTAGAGCCTGAGTACGGCTTCGGTGTCGTGACGACTGAGTATTAGGTCCGGGGCTTCTTGGCGATCTCCCCGCTTATCTTGACAGTCTCGTATGGGATGTAGGG
>JAXIOF010000078.1 GCA_034190545.1 Candidatus Afararchaeum irisae
CCAATCATATTGCCCTCTCGAGGCAATGACCAGGGTTCAAATCCCTGACGGAGCACTGGAGCGAGCGAATTTTATGAGTAAGTGAAGCGCGGACGGATGGGATTTGAACAGAGAAGGAACTGACCGTGTTCAAATCCCTGACGTTCGCAAATCTTTGATTTGCGAGCCAGCGAAATCTACGATTTCGCGACGGAGCAAAAACCAGAGGTTTTTGATAACCCGCGAGATCGTAGATCTCGGGACGGGAGCAAATTTCTCTGAAATTTGCATGGAACAGCCGTATATCATCCAACTCCACACTAACCCTCTAAATATGTCTTATCCGTAACCTCGTGGCTCCACTCCAAGAGCTGTCTTGCGTTCTCGTCTCTACGCGCTTCACGTGAGGGCTTCGACGGCTTTCTGTTTTTGAAGTAATAGCCGTCGGGAACGTCTTCCTTCGCCCCGAGATACACGAGGTTTGAGGCTGCCTCCTCCGGAGAGTCGAAGAGGGGGGACAGTATCTTAGCACCTCTTTGGAGGACTGAGGGAAACGACCTCCAGAGACCGCTTCCGAGGACTACACCGGGATGGACTGAGTAGACTCCCACCTCGGTACGGTCGTCGAGAAATCTCGTGAATAGGACGTTTGCGAGTTTCGAGCGGCAGTACGCCGACCATCCCGTTTCGGAGGACTCGAACTTAGGGGTGTCGAGAGCCGCGCCCCTGTGTGCCTCCGACGCCGTGTTGACTATACGTCCGTTTATTACAGAGTCCGACTTCAGAAGATCCGAGACGACTGTGAAGGGAGCGAGATGGTTGACGGCTACCGTGCGGCTGACCTGAGTCCCTCTCCAGTCGACTGTCTCGCCGTCGCGGAAGTAGCCTCCGGCGTTGTTGACGAGTATATCCACGGCTCCATACTCAGACAGCCTCTCGGCAAAAGACTCAACCTCCGATATCTCCGCGAAGTCGGCTCCCACGAACTCCGCCGACGCCCCGTTATCGAGCGCGCCGACCGACTCGACGACCTCCCTACCTTTCTCGGTGTTTCTCCCGTGGACTACGACGTCCGCCCCGAGACGTCCGAGGCTGAGAGCCGTCTCACGTCCTATTCCACTCGTCGATCCCGTGACTACGGCTGTCTTGTCCGAGAGTGACGTCTTAACTTGGGCTATCTCCTCGGGCTTGGATTCATTCACTACCACTGGTACTGAGACTGGAGCCGACGACGTTTATAGATGAAGTACTCCTATTCGACCCGGTGGCTCTGTACTGAAATCAGTCACACTCGTCTTCCCAGTAACTTACGTCGTCGTCGATCTTATAGAAGCCGTGGAGATCCCGACCGTCCTCGCTCCTACCCCCGGGTGGATCGCCCACAAAAACACCCAGACTCTCAGACTTGACTGAGTTCGAGAGCTCTTTTCTGCGGAACTCCCACTCACCGTTTTCGTACTCCTTCCAGTCTTCGTCTTTCTTCTACTACCTACTTTCGGCGGACTCTCCCCTGACCGAGTCGACGGGGAGTCTTCTCGCCACGACGACCGCGACGACACAGATTACCACTGAGACTGTGAAGACCCTCACGAGGCTCTGGGTGAGTATGGGAACCACCTCGTCGGGAGGCGAGCCGTTCCCGAGGAGTAGACGCTGTATACCGCCGAGTCCTGAGACACCGGGAACTGACCTGAGTCTCTCATGCATCGTGAGAGTCATCACGAATCCGAGGACTGAGACTCCCACAGTTCCGCCGAGGTTCCTGAAGAACTGCTGTGAAGACGTCGCGAGTCCCATCCTCTCCTTGCCGAGATGGTTCTGTATCGATGTGAGGAGAGGGACTGTGACACTTCCCATCCCCACCCCTATCACGAATACGGTTGCCATCACGGTGGGTAGGGATGTGCCGACGTCCCAGAGAGAAGCTGCCGCGAAACCCGACGTCATGACTACGGTTCCGAATGTCGCAAGACGTCTCTCTCCCACCCGGCTGACGAGCCTTCCCGCTAAGACGCTCGTCCCCGACCAGCCGAGTGAGATAGGAAAGACAGCGAGTGCCGCGCTTCCCGCCCCTCCCCTCATGCTCTGTACGAATAGAGGCACGTATGCTATCGCGGCGAAGACTGTGAAGCTCGTCAGAAACGCCACGGTATTCGTCGTAACGAAGACGCCGTCTGAGAAGAGTGAGAGCGACAGGAGAGGCTCACGCGCCCTCCTCTCGGCGAAGTAGAATCCGACGGTCGAGACGGCTGAGACAGCCAGGAGGGCTACTGAGACTGAAGTCTCCTTACCCACGAACTCGAGACCCAGAAGGAGCGATCCGACCCCTAGTACGAGGGATACGGCTCCTGGGTAGTCGACGGATTCGGCTTCTCCGGTCGTCTCCTCGAGACCGTAAGACACGAGAGCCACGGCTGCGAACCCGACGGGAATGCTGAGATAGAAGACCCACCGCCATCCCAGGTAGGTGACTATGGCGTATCCCAGAAGGGGACCTACCACACTCGATACCCCCCAGACTGCACTGCCGTATCCTATCGCCTTACCTCTCTTCTCGGGAGGGTATATCACACCGAAGACCGTGTAGGGTATCGAGAACATAGCCCCGCCGCCTATCCCCTGGAGGCATCTGAAGAGTATAAGCTGTGTCATGCTCCTCGAAAGCCCCGAGAGCCCACTCCCGGCGACAAATACCAAGACACCCGCCACGAAGAGCCTCTTCCTACCGTATATGTCAGACAGCTTCCCGAGTACGGGCATCGAGACCGCCGCGAAGAGCATGTAGGAAGCGAAGACCCACGAGTAGAGTTCGAGTCCTCCGAGTGACTTCACGACTGTCGGCATCGCCGTGCTCACGACAGTCCCTTCTATGCCTGCGAGGAAGATCCCCAGAAGAACCCCCGCAGTCGCCGTCCGTCTCTCCTTCACCGTAACTTCCTCACCCTCTCCCTCAGTCTCCCCCGTCAATTCAGTTCTACCTCTGAGTTCTCAGTACTCCTCGGAGTACTCTACGAATCCCTTGAGTATTCCCAGACCCACCTCGCCGCTCTTCTCGGGGTGGAACTGTGTCCCGACGACGTTCCCTCTCTCGTTCGACACGACAGACGAGAACTCGACGCCGTACTCGGTCGAAGCCACGGTCGATCCCGAGCCGGCGTCGGCGTAGTAGGAGTGGACGAAGTAGACATACGAGCCGTCTTCCACCCCTGAGACGACGGGATGCTGTCTCTCGATACTCAGGCTGTTCCAGCCCATGTGGGGTATCTTACCGACGCCGTCGGGGAAACGTACGACACGTCCGGGTATGAGATCGAGACCCTCGACGGCTCCCGACTCCGACCCCTCCTCACTCTCCGTCAGGAGCATCTGCATTCCGAGACAGATTCCCAGGATCGGGGTGTCGTCGGCTGCGTCCTCGACGGCTCCGCGTAGCCTCTCCAACTCCTCCATCCCCTCTCTGAACGCTCCGACTCCGGGGAGGACGACTGCCTCGGCTTCGTCTATCTCCGCCGGACTGTCGGTTATCTCGACGTCTGCGCCCGCGCGTTCGAGACCCTTACTGACGCTTCTGAGGTTCCCGAGACCGTAGTCGACCACACGTACACGTACGTTCACAACTGAGAGACTCCCCTCTTGAGCAAAAGAATTTTGTTTCCACCCTGTTTTATACCGCACCTCCCCGTAAGTACGAAGACCAGATGTCGAGACCCAGATCCGAGTTCGAGAACAAGGTTGCCGACCTCAACCATTACGCCAGGGTTCTCAACCAGAGCTCGTCGGAGGACGACGTCGTGAGTCTGAGCATAGAGGCTACTGAGAACCTCATAGGATTGACACACACGACATACTTCGAACCCACTGACGGGGTTCTGAACGTCGTAGACACCACCACCACGACCGACCGTGTCGAGACCGACGACGCAAACGCCGACGGCTCTGTCGCGCGTGAGGCTTATGAGACGAAAGACTCAGTCGTCGTATCAGGCGACGATATCGACGTCTCGGTCTACTCTGACGCCGAGACGGTCGTAGCAGTCCCTGTGACAGTCGCTGACGACGTAGTCGGGGTAATAGAGACAGTCTCACTCTCGACCGAGACTCAAGAAGGGGACGACGACTCGGATAGAGGCTGTCTCGACGCCGAGAGCGAGATGGTTCATCTACTCGAGATACTCGCCTCACACGCCGGAACCGCGATAAGTAACATAAGGTCGATGGACGAGCTTGAGAGACGCAAGGAGATCATACAGACCTACGACGCCCTTCTGAGACACGACCTGCGTAACAAGCTCGACTCGGTCGAGAGCCACGCGCGGAGGCTTTCCGAGAAGTACCCCGACGACTCTTCCGCCGAGTCCTTACTCACCTCGGTCGAGTCCGCCGACCACGTCCTCACGAAGACACACAGCCTTGTGAGAGGAACCCGATCTGAGCCCGAGACACGTCGGGTTTCACTCCTCGGTGAGGTCGAGGAGGCGATCGACGACGCCGACGGCTACGAAAACCTCTCCGTCGAGTACGATCCCACCGACTTCGAGACCCACGTAGTAGCCGACTGCATGCTCTCGTCAGTCCTGAGTAACCTCGTTACTAACGCCGGCTTCCACAACCAGGGCGACGTAAACGTACGTCTATCGACAGACAAGACCGAAGACGAGATCTCCGTCATTATCTCCGACGACGGACGCGGTGTTCCCGACTCTATCAAGGACAGGATATTTGAGATGGGATTCTCGGGCGAGGACAGTGAGGGAGCCGGAATAGGACTCGGCTATGCGAGGAGGATGGTCGAGAGGTACGGCGGTAGTATCGACGTAGGAGACAGCGACTCGGGAGGTGCTGAGTTCGTCGTGACACTCCGTAAGCCGGTCTCTGAGACGGAGTAGCACAATCGTTTTCCGGTACCGAAATCTACTCCGGGTATGGCACAGACAGTCACCGTAGAGGGAATGGCTTGTGACGGATGTGAGGAGAACGTCGAGGAATCCGTGGGTGATATCGACGGTGTCGCCGATGTCACCGCTAACCACGAGGACGGAGTAGTCGAGGTAGACGGCGACTTTGATATCGGAGCCGTCGAGCGCGCAGTCAGGGAAGCCGGGTACGAGGTCGCTTAGGATCAGATCAAGCCACAGTATGCGCGGCATAGATGATACCGACCTGAAGATACTCGACCTACTCTTAGAAGACGCGAGACGTCCTTACAGCGAGATTGCCGACGAGGTGGGTCTGTCGCCTCCTGCGGTCTCCGACCGGATCGACCGCCTGAAAGAGATAGGGGTCGTAAGACGGTTCACAGTCGACCTCGACAGGTCTCTCCTCGACGAGGGGGTGCGTGTGCTCGTGGATCTCCACCTCGAAGCCAACGCCGACACACGCGACGCTGCCGACGTCTTACGTGCTTTCGACGAGACAGACGACCTCTACACGACCGCTGACTCACGCGTCGTCTTCACGGCGACTACGAGTCCCGAGAGAGTCAGCGAGATAGCCTCGTCGGTCGAGGGGATCGAGGACTACGAAGTCAGCCTCTTGATCGACACGGCTTCGAGCCCCGGAGTGGGTGATGCTACACTCGCTCTCGACTGTGACGAGTGTGGCAACACGGTGACGTCAGAGGGAGAGTCGGTTACGATAGACGGCGATACCTACCACTTCTGCTGTCCGTCGTGTGAGTCATCCTTCGAGGAGAGGTATGAGAGACTAAGAGAGGGAGCTTGACACCTAAGAATCCGAGCTTAGGAGCGGTTTTTACTTAACTTTTTTAGCCGAAAGACGGTTGAATCTGAGTCACGTACTCAGAGTATGAAGGCTAATCTCCGTATCGAGGGCATGAGCTGTGCCAACTGTTCACAGGCAGTCGCAGAGGGGATCTCCTCACTCGACGGGGTCGACGACGCCAACATAAATTACGCCACCGACGAGGGGACAGTCGAGTACGACCCCGAGAAGGTCACCCTCTCTGAGATCTACGACGCAGTCGAAAGGGCGGGCTACGACCCCGTTAGACGGACGCGAACCGTCGAGATACGCGGGATGTCGTGTGCCAACTGTGCCGAGACTGTCGAGAAGTCAGTCGGCGGTCTCGCGGGAGTCATAGACATCGACGTCAACTACGCGACTGACGAGGCGAGAGTCGAGTATAACCCCATCGACGCCGGCGTCGACGAGGTATACGACGCGGTCGAGAAGGCGGGGTACGAACCCGTGAGATCCGACGGCGATGGCACCGACGAGGGAGGTGAAGCCGAGAGCGGATCACAGACCGCCGAGGTCGAGAGAAAGCTCAGACTCGTTCTCTTCGGCGCGTCTTTCGCTGTGCCCCTCCTACTCATGCTCGTCGTCGAACTCTCAGTGGGTCTCCCCGAGTCGGTTCTCGGCGTCCCGACGGGATGGATCGCCTTCGGACTCGCCACCCCCGTCCAGGCTGTCCTCGGAAAGGAGTTCTACGTCAACTCGTACAACGCCCTCGTGAGGAACAGGACTCCGAACATGGACGTCCTGATTGCACTCGGCTCCTCGACAGCCTACTTCTACTCCATAGCCGTACTTCTCGACCTCATCACGGGCGGTCTCTACTTCGACACTGCCGCTCTCATACTCGTCTTCATCACACTCGGAAACTACCTCGAAGCTAGAGCTAAGAGACAGGCGGGAGACGCCCTCAGAAGCCTTCTCGAACTCGAAGCCGACACCGCGACTGTCTTGAGGGACGGCGAAGAAGTCGAGGTACCTCTCGATGAGGTTGAGGTCGGCGATGTGATGAAGGTACGTCCCGGCGAGAAGATACCTACCGACGGAACCGTGATCGGGGGAGAGAGCGCAGTCGACGAGTCGATGGTCACGGGCGAGTCGGTTCCCGTCGAGAAGTCGGAGGGCGACGACGTCGTGGGATCGACAGTCAACAAGAACGGTGTCCTGAGAGTCGAGGCGACTAAGGTCGGAGACGACACCGCTATTCAGCAGATAGTCTCGACCGTGAAGGAAGCCCAGTCGAGACAGCCCGAGATACAGAACGTCGCCGACAGGATAAGTGCCTACTTCGTCCCCGCGGTGATACTCAACGCCGTTATCTGGGGTACGGCGTGGTACGTCTTCCCCGGCACACTCGCGGGCTTCGTCGACGCGCTTCCCCTCTGGGGACTCGTCGGCGGTGGACCCGCAGCAGTCTCTGTCTTCGAGTTCGCCGTGATAGTCTTCGCCTCCGCAGTCCTGATAGCGTGTCCGTGCGCACTCGGTCTCGCGACTCCCGCGGCGACTATGGTCGGGACGGGAATAGGAGCGAGGAACGGCGTCCTCTTCAAAGGCGGTGATGTCCTTGAGCGGGCGAGGGACGTCGACACAGTAGTCTTCGACAAGACGGGGACACTCACCCGAGGCGAGATGAGTCTGACTGACGTAGTCCCTGTAGACAGCCCGGTCGGAGATGGCGGAGTCGCGGTTAAGACATACGACGACGAAGACCTCGTCCGACTCGCCGCGACCGCTGAGACGGGTAGTGAACATCCCATAGGACGCGCGGTCGTCGAGGGTGCCGAGGACAGGGGTGTCGAGTTCGACGAGCCCGAGAGCTTCGAGAACGTCCCCGGACACGGTCTCCACGCCGAGACCGACGAGGGCGAGGTAGTCCTCGGAAACAGGAGACACATGGAGAACAACTCGATAGATGTCTCCGCCGGAGAAGAGACCGCCGAGAGACTCGAAAACGAGGGCAAGACTGCGGTCATGGTCGCCCTCGAAGGACGCCTCATAGGTGTCGTCGGGGTCTCCGACACCGTAAAGCAGACATCTAAGGACGCAGTCGGGAGACTTCAGAGTAGGGGACTCGAAGTCATGATGATCACGGGCGACAACCCACGTACTGCCCACGCAGTCGCCGATGAGGTCGGCATAGACTCCGACGACGTCCATGCCGACGTACTCCCCGACGAGAAGGAAGAGGTCGTCTCGGAGATACAGTCCGACGGTAGACGTGTCATGATGGTCGGCGACGGAGTCAACGATGCCCCCGCCCTCGCCGTCGCCTACGTCGGGACTGCGATAGGAAGCGGAACTGACGTCGCTATAGAGGCGGGCGACATAACACTCATGAGAGACGATCCCCTCGATGTCGTCAAGGCTCTCCGTGTCTCCGACGCCACACTCTCGAAGATCAGACAGAACCTCTTCTGGGCGCTCGGATACAACACAGCGATGATACCCCTCGCGTCCCTCGGTCTTCTCCAGCCCGTCCTTGCCGCGGGAGCTATGGCGTTTTCGAGCGTCTCGGTTCTGTCGAACAGTCTTCTATTTAGGCGTTACGACCCCCACACTGACTACTCGTTCCTCGGCTGGCTGAGGCGGTAGCTTCGGTGTCTGCCGCCACCCTAGATTATAAACCGTATGAACGAGTACCCCTTCCATGGAAGTCGTATACGCGACAGATCTGTCAGAGCCGACAGAAGCGGCGGTAAAGTCACAGACGTGTCTCGACTGTCTTAAGAGGGTCGGCGTCGACAAGATACATCTCATCCACGTCATAAACGTCTCGATGAGGTCGGGGATCGCACCCTTCGACCTCGAATGTCCTAAGCACGAGCTACTCGACGGACAGAAGGGAGTTCTCGAAGACGAGGGCTTCGAAGTCGAGTCCCACGTCGTGAGAGGGACTCCTTACAGACGCATAAACAACCTCGCTAAGGAGGTCGATGCCGACATGATAATAGTCGGCTCAAAGGGACGTGGACGTATAGAACGCACACTCATAGGAAGTACTGCGAAGAACATGGCGAGAACCGCGTCTCGTCCTCTCCTGATACAGCGTATAAAGGGACAGGAGGAGAGCGAGATAGAGGTCGCCGAGAAGGCTATCTTCTCACGCGTGTTACATCCTACCGACTTCTCCGAGAATGCACAGAGAGCGTACAACGAGTTCCAGGAGATACAGGAGTCGGTACAGGAAGTCGACCTACTCCACGTCCTCACGGGCGAGGAGGACGTAGTCGGAGGCGAACAGGGAGCTAAGGATACACTCGAAGAGCTCCGCGGCGAGCTTGAGGATCTGAAGGACGACATAGACGTAGAGACGAACGTCCGTGAGGGCAACGCTGTCGACGAGATACTCGCAGAGGAGGACGACTGGGATCCGTCGCTCGTTCTGATGGGATCACGTGGTCTCAGCAGGATAAGACGTCTCCTCCTCGGAAGTGTGACTGAGAGCGTAGCAGAGAAGTCAACGAGTAATGTCCTAATCGTTCCGCCGTCGGGGGCTAAGACGACGAAGACAGAGTAGTATTACGAGAGCACCATATCTATTAACCCGGCGCGCACGACGTATCCGTATGGAGATATATCCCGATTTCAAGCTCTGGTTCACCGACGACGACGGGGACTACGTCTTCGGCGAGGGGACTATGGCTCTCCTTCAGGAGATAGACGAGACGGGAACAGTCTCGGAGGCAGCCGAGAACACCGAGATGAGCTACAGGTACGCTCTCGACAAGATACAGACAGTCGAGGAACGTCTCGGGACGACTCTCGTCGAGAGGAAGAGAGGCGGAAGCGAAGGAGGGGGAGCGTCTCTGACCGACGACGGGAAGACGATGTTACGTGAGTACGACGAGGTCAGACGGAGCATCGACGACTGTGTCGGGAGCATACAGATATGAGAGAGATCGAGACAAAGATCGACCTCGTCGAAACGCTTGAGTCGGGACAGACATTCGTCTGGAGACGTCAGACTGACGGCGACGGATTCTCGACAGCAGTCGAGGGAGAGGGAGTGAGGGTCTACCAGGACGACCACGAGGAAGGCGTTCGGTACGAGACCACGGGAGCCTCCGAGAAAGCCGTCAGACGTCTCCTCGGCTTAGACGATCCTCTCGACGAGATACACGACGAGATCTCACACGACGAACTCGTGAGACGCGGTATCGACGAGTACCCGGGTCTGAGAGTCGTCAACGACGGATTCTTCGCGTGTACAGTCTCTTTCATAATCAGCGCGCAGAACCGTATACCGCGCATAAAGAGCCTCGTCGACGAGATCAGACGAAGGTACGGTGAGCCGATCGAGGGTTACGACGCTTATGTCTTTCCGTCAGCCGAGACTCTCGCCGAGGCGGGAGAGGAAGAGCTCAGAGAGATAGGTCTCGGGTACAGAGCCCCGTATGTCGTCGAGACGGCGCGTATGGTCGCAGACGGTGAGGTCGACCCCGGCGAGGTGAGGCGGATGGAGTACGTCGACGCACACGACGAGGTCAAACGTCTCATGGGCGTCGGAGACAAGGTCGCCGACTGTATACTCCTCTTCTCGCTCGGCTTCAACGAGGCGGTTCCGATAGACACGTGGATAGACGAGGCTATAGAGACCTACTACCCCGACTTAGCGGGGTCGAACTACTCCGAGACGTCGGAGAACTTCCGCGACTACTTCGGAGAGTACGCCGGCTACGCTCAGAACTACATCTTCCATTACATAAGGAACCACGAAATCCGCTAATCTCTGATTAGCGTGCCAACGAGACCAAAGCTCTTCGGATGTCGACCCGAGTAGCTGTCCTGACATTTATGTTCTGTCTCCGTGATGCCTATACAGGATGTCCCAGTCCGACGTTAACAAAGGTGAAGACGGAGGTCAGAAAACGAGACTAAGAGCCGACCTGCTCCGACGCGTCGGATTCGGCGTACTCCTCATTCTCTTACTCGGGACTGTCACGTATGTCATCACGCGGTTTACCGCGACAGCCGTCTTTACCGTCTTTCTCTACTATGCGAGCCGTCCTATACACAAGAGCCTGAAGTCGCTCTCCGACCACCGTTTTCTCGGAGACGTCTCCTTCCCATACCAGTCGAGGGCGAGGGCGGCGGCTACGATACTCATATTTCTGATACCCTTCGTCGCTCTCTTAGGCTACACAGTCTCGCTCTTAGTGCCCGAGATACGTGATGCTCTCGGAGAGGGTTATGTCCCTGACATTGGTGTACTTCCGACACCCACCGACTCGCCCCCTCTCACCCTCGAAAGTATACGTGGTCTGACAGTCTCGGAGCTACGTCAGCTCGCCAACGACGACTCGGTTCGGAGATGGCTGACCACTGCCTCTGAGAGTATATCTAACACGGTTACGGCTGCAGGTGGCGTCCTACTCAGAGGCTTCTTGGTCTTTTCGGGAACCTACTACCTACTAGCCGACGGCAGCCGTCTCAGAAACTGGCTCCTCGACATGTATGACTCAACAGGGATAGTCGAGACTTACGCCGACGCCGTCGACCGTGAACTCTCGTTGATACTCTTCGGAAACATACTCAACGCCTTCGTGACAGCCATAATCGGCATAGGAATCTTCTACGCCTACAACTACGTCGCACCTGAGGCGGTCGAGGTTCCGTATCCGGCTCTCGTAGGTGCTCTCACGGGCGCGGGAAGCCTGATACCCGTCGTGGGGATGAAGATAGTCTACCTTCCTGTCGCAGCCTACATGGGGACGATGGGATACCTCTCCGCGGGTGTCGAGGTTCTCGTCTTCGTCGCGGTCTTCGTCACCGTGACACTCGTCGTCGTTGACCTCGTGCCCGACTTCCTCGTGAGACCTTACGTCAGCGGCAAGCACACTCACATGGGTCTCCTAATGTTCGCCTACATACTCGGGCCCGCTGTCTTCGGATTTTACGGCATCTTCTTGGGTCCTATCTTACTCGTCGTGACCTCACAGTTCGTTCGTGTAGTCGGTCCGTATGTCGTCCACGGCGATCTGCCACAGGCGTGAACCGCCTCGGGGTCAAGTGGTTCGAGACGCGGAGCGTCTCGTCATCACGGAAGACGAAGTCTTCCGTACGACCCCGAGGCTTCCCGTGGATTAGTTGGACACTCCCACGATACCATCGGTCTGATAGCCTTGAACGGCGTCGTGGGTCACGGTCGGGGCGTCCACAGCCCCCGATGCCTGCCGTCTCACCTTCCGCACTTGGGGAAGGCTGTTAAGAGCAGGCACATTCCAGTCCTGATGCTTCTTGATGCCTTTTACGGCGATGTTGATGCTTGCACCACGGTCGCTGTGGTCTTGGTGGGAACACGACCGACACTTGAACCGCTTCTTGTGACGGTTCGCACGCTCCGTATGCCCGCACATCGGAC
>JAXIOF010000079.1 GCA_034190545.1 Candidatus Afararchaeum irisae
AACACCGACGATTGGTTCGAAAAAATATTAAGTACTGACTTCTACACATGAGCGTAGTCTTTATCTCTTATGATACCCGACTTATGCGCTTGACGAAAGTCCCCATTAGCTTTAGCACACTTGACATGCCAGTGTTCTCCACAGTTTTCACAAGTACCATACTGAGTACCCTTCACTTTATTCCCACAGTACATACATTTCGCACTTCTAATGAGACCCATAAAACCATGAGAATACTGCTGTCACTTAAATCAATCTTCAAATTACATATAGTTAATATATTCTAAGAAATTTAGACAAATGAACTAGTTCAGAAACAATAGTTAGATCCTAACTTGTATCCTGTCAAGCCAAAATTAGCTAACTCAACACCCATAAGAACTATTTACTCTTACGAAGTATATTATTAACATGAAGGACATAAATGAGGAGGTAGAAGAGGACTGGGTAGAGGAGACCGACGGAGGTGAGAGAGTGGGTACCGTAATTAGAAATACCACGGAGCCTAAAACGGTTAAAAAGATCGCTGAGGAGTGCCACGTAACCCAGAAGACCGCCAGAAAGCACCTCGATAGACTCGTGGATTACGGGGTAGCCGAGAAGATTCACACCGGTGAGGGAGTAAAATACAGAAGAGATCCTAACTGGTACGTTCTACAGGAAATTAGCTTCGTAATTGAGAACAACACGAAAGCCGAGATAGAGGAGGGTATACACGAGCTGAGAAACGAGATAGAAGAGTACAGACACGAGTATGATAGCGACTCTCCCGAAGATCTCCTGAATGAACTTGATGTTGCGGATAGTGAGGAGGAGGCTGAGGAAGTATGGCAGGACTACTACGACTGGAGGAGTACCGAGAAATCGTTGAAGGTGAGTAAAATGGCACTCCAGTTCTCCGGCTACCACGACAATCTTGGTAGCGAAGAAAAAGCCAGAGCATGAGCCATAGTTCTCTGGGACAGGTGGATCTGCAGGCTCTCAAAACTATACGCAACGTTTTCGAAAGCCAGGAACCGCTCGTGGATAGCACGGAGTTCGAGGGGACTACTGGTTCTTTACCTCGATCTCTCGTAGTTCGTATGTCTGATGGAGTCGTGTCCGAAGGAAGGTTTGAGGTGGAATGGGACGTTCACGGGTCATACTACATCCAATACGTCGAAACCGAGGATGTCCGGTTTCGGTTCGACAACCATCCAAACCCTCATTCTCCGCAAAAACACTACCATCCACCTCCGGATTCAACTTCAGGCTCGTCGAATTCAGCTGAACCGGAGCCATCATGTATACAGGTCGAGAAACCTACTCTGGTAGCAAGAGCGGTTGTCAAGATCTGGAGAGAGTGGCTTGAGAACGAGGACTACTCGGTTATTAACAATCTCTCGAATCCACCGTGAGGCTGAAAAGGCGACTTTCAACTACTTCAGGGAGGGTTGGAGTAGCCGTTCACATCGTCCATCGACCCCGTTTCGTAGGCTCTTCGCCAGAGTTCGTCCTGGACTGAACGAAGGCTGCGAGGATGGCTTCTTCCTCTCTCTACTGCGCTAACCTCTCTGTTGATCGCTGCATTGCTCCTTGAGGGCGGGGACTCCGCCTCGACAGAAGGTCAACAACCCCGCCCTACTTCGCTCGGGGCTTGCGACCACTCGCTCGTGGAGGGCGTATGCTGAGGTTCCCTCAGCATGCTCGTGAATCTTCGATTCACGAACGGGGCTTGTCCGTGTTCTCGCCTTCGACCGCAGTATTGTTCTATACTGCGTGGGCGGTCAAGCCGCGCTCAGGGTCATCGTCCCGGACTTCGGGGCACGTTGACTGGCACCCATCCATCCGAACGACTGTTGGCTCGGATGGACGTATTTTACCTGTCGCGTTCTGAGTTAATAAAGCCCCGGAGAAATCGATCTCTCGGAGAGTAGCTGGATCAGGATTGTCGAGAGTGTTCAGCTCCGAAAAGC
>JAXIOF010000080.1 GCA_034190545.1 Candidatus Afararchaeum irisae
GAGGTCTACGTGAGGTACACGAGGATCTTGAACTCCTCGAAGAGTACGGTATAGTCAAGTTCGAGGAGGAGGGACGCGCTAAGAGACCCTACATCCCATACGAGACTGTCAAGATAAGCGGGGAGATCGCCAAGAAGCCCCCAGCGTGAGACCTGTATCTATACCACCCTCAGCTCGTCTGAGGTCTCCATTATCACACCGTCTGTGAGCAAGCTCTCGACGGCTGTCTCAGCTTGCTCGTCCTCTACGTCGACTTTTTCGACAAGCTCGTCTTGAGTACACCCCTCGTTTTCTCTTAACTCTTCGAGGATTCTCTGTTCTGGGGTTATCATTAGCTCTTCGTCCTCACCGGCACTTTCAGCCTCAGTCCGCCCCACACCTGGTTGCACTCTCGTTATTTTGGTGTTGTCGAGGATTTTGACTTGTAGGTCGCCTTCGTACTCGTCAGTTTTGGCGTTCTCTATTTTGTAAGTGGTTTCTGGAAGAAGTGTGGGGGCGTCTTCACTAAACCGTATAAAGTTCACCCTACCCGTCATGTCCTTGAGGATACCGTACTGTTCAACCTTGTCGCTGTTGTGGTCTTCTTCTGCCCACAACTCAGCGGTGAGAGTCACAGTTTCACCTGGGTTCAGAGTATTTATCGGTCGTGGGTCGTTGTTGCCGTTGTCACTGCTTTCGTCTTTGTCTTCTTCGTCTTCATCTCCTTCGTCGAACATACTCAGGGAAATGTCGACCGTCTCCCCCGCTTCGTCGAGGTATATCCCCACGGCACGACTTATCGGGGGTGTTCGTTTTTGTACTCGTTCGACGTAAGTGTCATCTCTGTCTTTCGAGTCGCGGAAGCGGTCTAAGTATTCGTTTTTCTCAAAAATCGCGTTGTTTAAGTTGTGATCCTGGTGGTATTTACGCACCTTACCGTAGCACCGCGAAAGGTTGAAGCGTAGCACTTCCCCCCCGCGTAATAGGGTATAATGTTCGTCTTCTTCGAGGTATCCCGACATAGACGCGTGACCCAGCATCTCGGTGAAGTCGTCTAAGTGGCTGCGGCGCCGCCCCGCTTTCAGGTCTCCTATGTTACCCGCAACGTGAACTAACGCGTCTTCTACGTCCTCGTCTACGTTACCGGCGTCTATCGGGACGTCGACGTCGTGCTCTTCCGCGAATTGCTCGTAGATACGCAGACCAAAAAGGGAGACCTGTAAAGCCGTTCTCTCGGAGTTCCCGATACCCCCGATACCGTGTTCTTCGAGGAGATCCTCGACCTCGGGACGACACTCACGCCAAATCTCTTTGAGGTCGTCGTCATCTCGTGCCAGAATCCAGCGGTAGTAAGCCACGCCGTGACCTTCTAGATCCTTTGGGCTAGGGTACTCTATGTCTCCGTCTTCGTTCTCAAAACTCTCCCCGACGAGTTCGGCGTACCTCTTCTGTGTCTCTGTTCCGTCATCCGAAACGTCGGGGCGGAAGTGGGTTAGAAGGCTACGCCTTACTAGGGATGGGTCTTGAAACTGCTGTTCACCGGTCACAACCACGGGGGCTTTGATTTTGTAGGTCTCCGTGCTTCCGTCAGGGCGTCCCTTAGCCTCTGAGCCTCCCCTGGTCGTCTTTCGACAGTAGTCGTGGAACGTGTCTATACGGCGGTCGGAGATGTCGGCGGGGCGATACTCGTCGAACCATACAGGGATAGAGTTCGACGACGAGAAGCTTGTGAGCATACCGTGGGGCGTCATCTCGGAGCTTAGCGGGTCGTCGTCCATGCCGAAGGCACGCCAAAGGACTTGTAGCGTGCTCGTCTTGCCACTTCCAGTATCGCCGGTAATAGAGAGAAGCGGGAACTCTCCGACCCAGTCTAGGAACTTCGGTTTGAGAGCCGACGCGTAGAACCACCCGATTACACTTAAGAACCTCTCGGAGTCACGGATCTGGGGTAAGAGGCGTAGAACGTCTTCGAGGTCGTCCTCGTCGACGTCAGTCTCGGGTGTGATACCACACCGACGTTCTATATCGGTTTCTCGTTCGAGAAACACCGTCTCGGGGGTATCAGACCACCCGCCTGACGAAATTGTCCCCTGGGGAGTAACAAACTCGTCGCCGTGTAACCCCATGAGGTGTGTCCCTTTCTGGGTCTCTTCCTTTTGGTAGGCTAGAATCTCCTTGAGGTCGTTCCTGTCCTCCTTATCGCCGTCCCAGCGGGTCGAGAATTCACGAACGATCTTGTCCTCGAACTTGTCGCTCCGGTTGAAGACCTTTGGTCTCACGTCGACGTCGTAGGGTTCTCCGTTCTTCGGCTTAACTCGTAGCTTAAAGTGGTGTGTATCCCTTTCTGCGTGCTTAACCTTAGCCCGTGTCTCTATTAGAAAGTTAGACAACTCTCTAAACCGTCGCTCGTCGTCTTCATCTGTGTACCAATACCCGTAACCTCCGTCACGGGCGTCGAGTCCTACCCTGTCAGGCGTCTCTTGACCGGCGAACTCGTCGAGGTCGAAGGCGTTACCGGCTACCTTTCCAGCTTCTCCGTCGTGTCTCTCGGGGTCGTAGTACTCCGTCCTTCCCGAGACCGCTTTATCTATAGTGAGCTCACCGTAGGTCTTGTCCCCACGATCCTCGTCCCACTTGTCGCGCATCAAGCCGCTTTCTCGGAATAGCCGATCCATCTGCGTCTCGTCTCCCCCCGTCCAAAAAGCCAACAGATCCGCTAAAGCCAAGTCAGCCTCGGACTGTGACGGATACCCCGAGGTCGAGCCGTTCCAGAGACGGCGGAACTTGTCGCCGTTCTCGGCGTTCTTAGCCTTCTCTATTATTTCTTCGTCGTCGAGGTCAAGATCGACGGGGTCGGGGTCGGAGTCGGAGTCGGAAGTCTCGGTATCCTCGTCAATCTCTTCGTCGTCGACGACGTAGTCGTTATGTACGTCCTTAAGGGCGTCTTGACGGCGTTCTACGGGCTTTGTGTCGCCACCCCCAAAGCCTGTCTCGCCTGTTATGGTGAAGTAGCGCGCCTCATCGTACATCTCGACGTCGCCCTTACGGTTCCCGCCCCCGGGTATAATACCGTGCACCAGGACGTGTAGCCCCGTCCCCGAGACAGAGACCTCAGTATATGAGTCTAGGCGGTCTACTATATCACGCGCCCAGCCGTCTATGTCACCCGTCTCGGGATCACGACAGTGGTCGAGGTCGACACCGCATATTGTGTCATCGCCCGAGAAGACGAATCCGACGCCGTCGACGTCGCTGTTAGACTCGTAATATAACTGCGCCGTGTCAAAGCTAGCCCACGTGTCGGGGTCTGTGGTACTCGCAAAACCCTGTCCCTGTCCCTTACGCGGGTTCACTGGTCTCTTTGTTTTATCTCCGTCTCTCCCTTCTTCGCGCCAACATAACCACTGGTCTCTATCTTTGAGCTCGTCGGGTATGTTCTCGAAGTTCGGAGTGATCGGGGTGTCGAGGCGGGGGGTTTCACCGTTAGTATCGGTATCTTCGGGGTCGTTCACGACGTTGTCGTTTACTTTAGCCTTCCCAGGCATATCTTCGAGGAGATCCTCGGGGTTTTGTGGCTCTTCGGAGTTACTCACTCAGAACCCCCCCTCTAGTCACTATTTCGCCGTGATGGTTCGACTTACGACCTTTTGTAATCGCGAGGTTGTTCACGGGTATAAAACCCGTAAGTCCGATTATC
>JAXIOF010000081.1 GCA_034190545.1 Candidatus Afararchaeum irisae
CGCAAGAAGCCGTTGGGTAGACTGCAAACCTTAATATCCCAACTGGGATTCACCCCCGCCTTCAGGCGGGTGAGGATGTCAATTTGTATCCCGTTGTGTCAAACTCGAACTAATACACGAATCAATCTGTCGATACCGTACTTCATCACAGCATCGGTGCAACCTCGTCGAGATGCTCGTCCTCGACGAAGACTACTACGTGGTCGCCGGCTCGCATACGTGTACCACCGCGGGGTGTTATGAAACCTCCGTCACGTGTGATGGTTCCGAAGACGACCCCTGATCCGAGAGTCCCAGCGGCTTCCTCAACGGTGCTGTCGGCAAGTAGGCTGTCTTCGTCGATCTCTATCTCAAGTATCTCCGCCTCTCCGTCGCCTATCACGGCGAGGTTCTGGGCACGGTAGTCACGCGTGAACGCGTGATCTTCTCGGCGGTTATCTTCCTCGGGTTGACACCGACGTCTACACCCACTGTCTCGAAGAGGTCGACGTACGATCCCTGTTCGACGACTGCGACCGACCGTTCGGCACCCAGACGTTTCGTGAGGAGCGAGACGAGGAGGCTCTTCTCATCGGTGTCGAGGGCGGATATCACGACGTCTGCCCTGTCGATCCCCTCACGTTTCAGGAACTCGATGTCGGTGGCGTCGCTCTCCATCACTACGGTTCCGGGAAGATCCTCGGCAAGACGACGCGCCCTCTCGGGGTCAGACTCGATGAGCTTAGGCTGGTATCCGCGTTCTTCGAGGAGACGCGCCGTGTGGTATCCCGTCTGACTCCCTCCGACGATCACTATGTCGCCGTGTTCCTCGTCGTGGCTGTCGTCATCTATCGACCCCGACATCAGCCTGTTGCTGAACTTCTGTGTGCTCTCGACGCTCCCTATTACGATCACCGAGTCGCCCTCACGTATGACGGTGTCACCCCTTGGTAGGATGACCTCGCCGTCCCGGAGGAGAGCCGCGAAGGTTAACGAGTCGAGGACATCAGCGTTCTCTACTGTCATACCCGCGACGGGACTCGCCTCATTTATCTCGAACTCGACCATCTGAACACGTCCGTCTGCGAAGAGATCGACGTCCTTCGCCGCGGGTAAAGTCGTGACCCAGACCACAGCCTTCGCAGTCTGGAGATCCGAACAGACCATGTAATCGACGCCCATCGCTCCCTTCTTCTCCGATCTCTCCCATGTCGTCAGGAACTGAGTTCTCTTGACACGTCCGACAGTGAAGACGTCGGAGAGTGTCTTCGCCGTGGTACACGCGACTATGTTGGCGTGATCCTCGTTGGTAGTGGCTATGAGCATGTCATGTCGGCTTCCGATACGCCCGCCTCGTCGAGAACGTCGGTGTCGGTTCCGTCACCGTGTATCGACATCGCGTCGACGGCGTAGGTCAGTTCATCGACCTTCTCCTTGTCGGCGTCGATCACGACGACCTCGTGTGACTTCGAGAGCTCCGCCGCGATCTTAGACCCAACCTGACCCGCTCCTATTATTATAACCCGCATCTTGAATAGTGGCGTAAAACACGACGGTTTCGTACTTAAGAACTGTCTTCTATTAGTCTACGCTATACCAGAGCGCCAACCTCAGGTTTTATGTTCAGATCCGGTGTCTTTCGACACGGTAAGATGAAGCTCTCGTCCGTCTGGATGTCGGAGTAAGATGAAGCTCTCGTCCGTCTGGATGTCGGAGACGGTTCTCCGCGACCTCGGGAACATACTCAGGGCACTCTCGGCGGCGGTCGGAATCTCTATATTAGTACCTCTCGTCTGGGGAGAGCTGTATGCAGTCCCTGGATTATTTCTCTCGGCACTCGTGCCGTTCGTCGTTGGAACCCTTCTCGTACGCAGGTACGCCGACGCCGAGGAACCCGGAAAGCTCCACGGGATGGTGATAGCCGCTTTGGGCTGGGGAGTGGTCGCAGTCTTCGGGTCTTTCCCTTTCGTACTGATAGCGTGGACGGTCGCTCTCGATCCCGGCTTACTCGGGTCGCCAGAGATGTCTTCGACGGTCGCGGCGTTCAAGTCGCCCCTCAACGCCGTCTTTGAGAGCATGAGCGGATTTACGGGGACGGGCCTCACGATGACACGTCACGAGAACGTCCTGCCCCATACGCTCCAGTGGTGGAGGTCTTTCACTGAGTGGATCGGCGGCATCGGCGTGATAGTCCTCACGACGGCTATACTCGCGCGCCCGGGGAGCGGATCTCTGACTCTTTACAGGAGCGAGGCGCGGTCGGAGAAGATACATCCGAGCATACTCTCGACAGTACGAACCATCTGGTGGATATTCGTACTCTACAGCTTCGTATCGGTATTTCTACTGTGGCTCGCCGGGATGCCCCTCTGGGACGCCGTAAACCACGCCATGACGGGTCTCTCGACGGGAGGATTCAGCGTCACCGACAACAGTATAGCGACCTACGACAGTGCCCTGGTAGACTTCGCCGTGATTCCCGTGATGGCGGTCGGAGGTGTGGCTTTCCCCGTACATTACCTCCTTCTCCAGGGCAACCTCAGAAGCGTAGTCTCCGATATACAGACTAGATGGGTCATCGGTATCTTCACACTCGGGAGCGTCGTGCTCTCGGCACTCCTCTACGTCAACGGCTCTTATTCATCGGCGTTCGAGTCGTTCAGGTACGGTGCTTTCCAGTTCGTCTCGGCGGCGTCATGTGCGGGGTTCCAGACGGGCGCTGTCGGCGACTGGTCGGCGGAGTCGCAGATACTCATCTCGTTGGCTATGACGGTAGGAGCCGCCGCGGGTTCGACGGTCGGAGGAATAAAGGTCATACGTGCTATCACACTCACGAAGGGGACTGCTTACAGGATAGCGGGTGTCTTCTATCCCGACACGGCTGTGAGACATCTCGAAATCGACGGAAGAACGCTCTCCGATGCCGAGGTCGCACACGAGCTTGAGGAGGCAGCTATAATATCGTTCCTCTGGGTCGTCTTTCTACTCGCCGGCGTCTTCGTCCTCCTGTCTGTGGTTCCTGACGTCTACAGCCTCGAAAACGTGATCTTTGAGGTTGCGAGCGCACAGGGCAACGTCGGTCTCTCGGCGGGTATCACGTCGCCCGAGATGTCGATCGTAGCCAAGAGCTTCTTACTCTTCAATATGTGGATAGGACGCCTGGAGATAATACCAGTTCTCGTCGTCTTCAAGAGCATCACGGGAGGATTCGAGGTATGAGTATAAGACTGAGATGGAACTGGAGATCGAGGTGGAGTGGTGAGACATGGACATAGACATAGACCGAATCCCGGTTCTCCGGACTGTATACGAGATGGGAGCCGACGACAGGGTCTTCGACTCCCTCATACTCGTGGCTCCCGTCTTGGTTGTCGTCATAGGAGTCTTGGGCAGAAACAGCCTGACTACGGCTCTCGGAGTCTCTTACATCGGAGCCTTCCTTGTCAACCTACTACGTAAAGCTCTTAGAAAAGAGACTTAGGGAAGGCGTGAGATTAGAGTCTATGTACCTCATAGTCGTCGGCGCGGGTGACATAGGGTCACAGGTCATAGACCTCGCCACCGAAGCCGGGGTCGACACCGTCGTGATAGAGAAAGACCCCGAGAGAGCCGAGAAGATGAGCCGTGACTACGACTGCCTCGTGATCGAGGGGGACGCGAGCGACAAGTCAGTTCTCGAAGACGCGGGTGCCGACGAAGCCGACGCTGTGATCTGCACTACGGAGTCCGACGCCACCAACATGATGGTACTCCTCCTCTCGGAGGAGATAGGCATACCACAAAGGGTCACCGTAGTCCAGAACCCCGAACACCTCAACCTCTTCCGACGGGTCGGCGCGAACATCCTCGAAAACCCCCAGCATCTCATCGCCGACTACCTCTTCCGAGCGGTACAGCGTCCCTCGGTCGAGGACTTCATGCATGTCGGAGAGACAGCCGAGATATTCGAGATTCCCGTCGGCGCGGACTCAGACCTGGTCGGAATGACGATAGCCGAAGCCGGCGATGAGGGATACCTCGACGAGGGAGTCCTGATAGTCGCGGTCGACAGGGACGGCGATGTGATAATCCCGAAGGGTCAGACACGTATACAGAAGGATGACTTGGTCACTGTCTTCTCACGTGAGGGGATGACTGAAGACGTACTCAGTATATTCGAGTGATACCGAAGATCTACGTTCGTCACCGACCGATAGTATAAAACCCGTTCGGCGTCTACGCCCGTTAATGCGAGGCATAAAGTTCCGTGCCTTTCTCAAGCTCGACGAGTACCTCCTCGACGTCGGCTCCGCGACTGCGACGACCCCCGACGAGATAGTACATATGATAGAGGAGAGACGTGACGCCGGAGAGATAGACGTAGAAGACGGCTCCGAGATATGGGTCGTCCCCGCCGACTCGGTGATAAGACGTACTGCGGTCGGAACACGCTCGACGTCGACTGGAACCTACGGAGACTCCGAGGGCGACGAATACGAGTACCAGTACAAGTCCGACGAGGACAGGAAGTTCGGCGACGACTACTTAGCTCTGACTCAGACTGACGAGACGACCTACGAGATAGACGGTACTGTAAGGGCGGTCGAGTTCGAGACAGCCACACGGCTCGCGGCTTCTCTCAAGGGCGGCAGAATGGACGCGAAGGAGGTGGTTCTGATACCCAGGAACACAGTAAACGACTACGTCATCGGCTCTGACTCTGACTGAACTCTTCGACTATCTCCTTCCCTGAGCTACTTCCTATACGTGTCGCTCCCGCCCTCACCATCTCGACGACATCGGAGTAGGTTCTTATTCCTCCGCTTGCTTTCACGCCTACCCCCTCGCCCACAGCCTCTCTGATAGTCCTCACGTCGCTCGGCGTAGCCTCACCGTCCGTAAACCCCGAACACGTCTTGACGTAGTCGGCACCCGCCTCTACACACAGCTTAGACGCCCTCTTTATCTCCGACTTCGAGAGAAGACCCGTCTCTATTATAGCCTTTACCCTGACGTCGGCGGCTTCTACGACTCTTTCGACGTCGCTCCTGAACTCGTAGTAGTTCCTCGACTTCAGATGCGACACGTTGCACCCAACGTCTATCTCTGTCGCTCCGTCCTCGGATGCACGCTGTGCCTCGAATACCTTCGTCTCGGTGTCGTTGTACCCGAGGGGGAAGCCGACGACACTACATACCTCCCCCATGAAGGATGCTGGTACGCGTTCGATCCTCGAAGGTGGGAGACAGATGTTCATGCCGAGTTCGTCCGCCGTTCTCACAGCCTCGTCGACGTCGTCGGTCGTGTGATCCTTGTCGAGGAGTGTGTGGTCTATCGCCGAGCCGAGTTTCTCTGGGTTCCGAGAACCCCCATTCTCGGGTGCACGCGAATCTGAAGATTTGGGAACGTCCATCTGGTTAGGGTATCCCTCGGAAGCTTTTTCTACTTATCGGTACCACAGAAGCCGTATGACACAAGACGGTGACACCGAGGTAAAACAGCCTCACATACTCGCCTCCGAGGGCGACATAAACCAGACGGTTCTCGTCCCCGGAGACCCCGACAGGGTCGACAGAATAGCCGAGAGACTCGAAGACGTAGAGGTAGTCTCACACAACCGCGAGTACAGGCTCGTCAACGGAGTCTACGACGGCGAGCCCGTGACAGTCTGTTCGACGGGGGTCGGAAGCCCGAGTGCCGCGGTCGCAGTCGAGGAGTTAGTCAAGATCGGTGCCGAGACACTCATACGTCCCGGTACTACGGGTGGTCTTCAGGAGGACGTGACGACGGGTGACGTCGTAATACCGACTGCTTCGGCGAAGTACGAGGGGACTACCAAGAGGTACGAGGACGTCGAGTATCCTGCCGTACCGTCTCTCGGTGTCACGAATGCTCTCGTCGATGCCGCCGACGAGGGAGGACACGAGGTTCACGTCGGGTCGGTAGTCACAGACGACGCCTTCTACGCTGAGGACGAGCCCGCGAGAGACTGGGAGGAGGCGGGAATGCTCTCGGTCGAGATGGAGGCGTCGGCTCTCTTCACTCTTGCAAGGAGACGCGGTGTGAGAGCCGGAGCCGTCCTCGCAGTCGACGGAAACCTCGTAGCAGGAGAACAGAAGGGCGAGACAGAGGACGACGACGAGCTTCCCGAGGAGGCGCGCGCCGGTGTCGGACGTATCATAGAGATAGCTCTCGAAGCCGCGAAACGCGTGTAGCGTACTAATCAGTAAGCTTATCCTCTCTCGGCGTCTTATCTCGTCTATGCTCAAGACCCTCTCGTACTCGAAGAGCGAGGGTATTATTGTCTATCTCTGTATGAACGGGGAGTCACGTTTCTCAGAGATAGAGGACTACCTCGGGATCAATCCCAGCATGGTCGACAGACGTCTCAAGGAACTCATAGACGACGGCTTCGTCGAGACCGACGGCGACCTCTACTCTATAACGTCGAAGGGAAGGGAGGCAGCCGTGACATACAACCTTCTGAGCCGTGACAAGTGTGAGGAGTTCTGTAACCCCAACACGTGCGTGGGACCTCTCTCACAGGCGGTCTCGGCTATCTCTGACTACTCGGGGTCTGTGACACATGAGATACTCGAAACACTTCCCGCGACTCCCGACGAGATAAGAAACGAGGTAGACGCCGACGAGCCCGTCGAGAACTACATAGAGAGCTACGAGAGATGGGGGCTCGTCGAGACCGACTCCGACGGAACAGCGAAGCCGACCGACAAGTCGAGGAAGATACTCGGTCTCTTAGAAGCCTGACTCCCCGCGACGACTCCCGACAGTCCGATTCTTTCGGTCTCGGTCTTCGAGTAACCTACCACTAAGACTAATAAGACGGCTTACTAATCTGTAAGTGCCGACAGTTCCCCTTCCTGTCGGCGAGCGCGAGCCCAAACAGAAAGAGTAGAACCCTCTCTCAGTTCTTCGGTCTTCCTATCTGGCGATCTACTCCTTTTTAGACGACATCGAATACGACGTAGTAGATGCCGTATGCCGTCCCGAACGACGCGAAGAGCGAGGCTATCCAGGCTCCGACGGTGTATGCCATTCTCTTCTTGTCGACTGAGCTACCATCTCCGGCGAATCCGCTACCCATTATGCTGTTTATGATTATCTGGTTGAACGAGACGGGGACGCCTAAGACGTTAGCAACAATTTGGACGAGGGGTATCGCCGAGAAGAGTATCGAGATCGAGGTTCTGGTTCCCATGTCGGAGTACTGCCTACCGACTGCGTTGAGCATCACGGGGCTTCTGACCCACGCTCCGACGAGGAGTCCTAAGCCACCGAAGGCGAGAAGCGGAGTGATTCCGTATCCCAGATCCGTAAACGGGGCTACGAGAGGTCCGACTGCGAGTCCGACCTGACTTCCGCCTCCTATGAAGGCGAAGACTATCCCCGAGAAGAGTATTATCTTCTCCATCACAGAGACCGACCTGTCTGTCTTTTCGACGTACCTCCTGAGTGCGACTGTCAGAACCCAAGATATGATTATCGCCGCGACCCCCATTCCTATCCACGACACGAACGCAGTCGTCCAGTATCCCATGTTGGGGGTCAGACCCTGCGCTATTCCCGCGCCTGCGACGCTTCCGAACGACGTAAACGCCGCGGGTATCGGATACTCCTTTATGAGACCTAAGGCGACGTAGAATCCTATCACGAAGAGCGCGATTACTGTCGTCGCAAGCTGAAGCTCTCCGTTGACTATATTACTTCCTATCCCCGACGCGACTCCCGCTCCGAGTGCGACAGCGCCCAAGAAGCCGAATATACCCACGAGGAACGCCGCCCTCATAACTCCCGTCGTGTTCGACCCCACCGCGGGAGCCATCGCGACCGGAATGCTGACTGCTCCCGTGACTGCTGCCACGAAGAACGATATCACGAGAGCCGGCAGTAGAATTAGATCCATCTTCCTTCACCTCTTCGTCCCACACATGTCCTCCTTTCCGAGAACAGTTCACTACTGTGTCTGTCTACCATTGTCTTGATGTATCTTTGGCGTCACTCTTCGTGTATAAATTAGCTTCGTCTTGTCTCTTCAACTTCGACCATTTATAAGAAAAGCTCTAAGTGTTTTATTCTAGATTCTGTCTTATCTCGTCCTTGAGATCGGCGTCGTAGACATCGACTTCCAGAGCGAACGTCTCACTGTCGCCTATCCTACCCGACGTGTCCTTTATGTTGGCGCTCACGAGGTCGTTGTCGAAGTAGCACGGTGACGCCTTCCCCATGACGTTCTCATAAACCGCCTTTTCGAGGCTACAGAAGAGCTTCTTACTTGCCTTCTTGAGACCCGAGTCGCCATCGGGGTCTATGCTCGCTTTCTTTGCTGTCTTTTCCACTATATCGTCTCCCATGTCGTCCTTGTTCTTGGGACGCCACTCTTGCCAGTCGTCGAAGTTACTGCCTTCGACGTCTGCGTCTGCGTCTGCGTCTTTCATGATACGAGTTATCTCCTCGCCGTGTTCGACTACTTCCTCCCACGTTCCTTCCTTACGGAATCCCGATATGCTTTCTTGTGCCAACTTTGCAGTTCCTCCGTACTCATTTGAGTCTCAGTAACTCTAATATATATACTTTAGGTATGCTATTAACGGATCTATATACTCCCTCAGCCTAAAACGCAGTACACCGACGGGGTAGATCTCAGACGCCCTTCCGGTGTGCGTGGTAATACATCTCAGGCGCGCGTCAGACGACGCACAAACGGTTACAAAAAGCCTTATGTCCGTAGCACACCACCGTAAAGACATGCCCAACTCTAAAGGACCTCAGAAGAAGACACGTAACAAGCTGCGCAACGACCCGCGCGACAGGGGACAGAGCCCGCCTAGCCGTGCAGTACAGGAGTTCGACGAGGGTCAGAACGTCCACGTAGCCATAGACCCGAGTGTTCCCGAGGGACGTCCCAACCCCAGGTTCCACGGCGAGACGGGGGTCGTCGTCGGAGAACAGGGAACTGCCTTCGAGGTCGAGATACACGACGGAGACAAGAAGAAGACACTCTTCGTAAAGCCACAGCACCTCAAGCCTCAGAGTGACTGAGACATGATAGTAAAGGAGAAGCTCGACGAGGAGTACGTCAGCCTCGCCGAGGTAAAGGAGGTTCTCAACGAGGTCTCGGAGGAGAGAGCCGACCAGGATCGTGAGATGAGCTACGAGCTCAGACGCGCGATAGACCACGCCAACGAACTCGCCGAGTTAGAGGCGGAAGAGGCGCGTGAACTCATAGACGAGGTCTCGGAGTTCGAGAAGGTCGACCAACTCGTCGCGCACAAGATCGCCGACCTCCTCCCCGCGACACGTGACGAGATACGTTCTATATTCGCAGAGGAGAGGTACACACTCACGGGTGACGAACTCGACGAGATACTCGACGTAGTCGCGAAGTACCGCTGAGGGGACAGCCACAGCACTTAGTTATAAGTTTTTATAGGTTATATATTACTCAGAACATCAATGTCTGACACCGAAAGAGAGGAGTACGTCTACGTTCTCGACTTCCTACCCCAGGGTCACGCAGAGGACAGGACGCACAACGAACCCATAGTACAGGGCGTCGGAAGCGATAACTTCACGCTTCTCGAACTCGCCGCGAGGGAAGACGCGCTTATCAAGATAGGCGACTTCGTCTACGTAGGTCAGGGTGAGAGGGAAAGAATAGAGAGGGTCAAGAGACGTCTCGGATACGAGGATCTGACACAGGGCGCGAAGGCGGAGCTTGAGTACGGTGTCAAGGCTATAATAGATGACGACGAGGAGAGGTACGTCGAGTTCTTCAACACCGCGGGCTCTATCACGACGCGTCTCCACCAGCTTAACCTTCTTCCCGGGATAGGCAAGAAGATACGTAACGGCATACTTGAGGAGAGACGTGACGAGGAGTTCGAGAGCTTAGACGAGATAGAGGACAGGGTCGGCGGTCTCCATAACGTCAGGGAGATTCTCGCCGAGAGGATAGTCAACGAGATAAAGGACGAGGATCTCAAGTACAGGGTATTCGCAAGGTGACATGAAGGCGAAGGATCTCGTGAGGAAATCCGGGATACGTCCCGACCGTACGAGGGATCAGCATTTCCTCGTCGACGACGACCTCCTCGACCGTATAGTCGGATACGCTGACTCAGTCTCGAACCCCGACGACCACTGCTTAGAGATAGGCGGCGGCGCGGGCGTACTCACGTCACGTCTCGCCGAGAGGTACGAGAAGGTCACAGCCGTCGAGTTAGACTCCGACTTCGCCGACTTCCTGAGACACGAGTTCGCGTCGGTCGAGGCTGAGGTCGAGGTGATAGAGGGAGACGTACTCGAAGTCGACCTGCCTGAGTTCGACGTCTGTGTCTCGAACCTCCCCTACTCGGCTTCGAGTCCCATACTCTTCCGTCTCCTGCCCCTCGGAAAGCCCTTAGTCGTGACCGTCCAGAGGGAGTTCGCCGAGAGGGTCGTGGCTCAAGCCGGCGACGACGACTACTCACGTCTGTCAGTGACTGCGCGCCATTACGCTCAGCCGGTTATAGAGGAGATAGTCGCGCCGTCTTCGTTCGACCCTCAGCCAGGGGTCGAGAGTGCTGTCCTACGTCTCGAACCGAGAGACCCCGACTACAACCTCGAAGTCGACGACGACGTCTTCCTCGACTTCCTCAGGGGAGTCTTCACACAGAGACGTAAGACAGTCAGGAACTGTATACGTAACACGACACATATAACCGGGATAGAAGACCCTGAGGAGGCGGTCTCACGTCTCTCCGACGACACGCTCCGGAAACGTCCGGGTAAGATAACTCCCGAGGAGTACGCTGAGATAGTCAACACCGTCTACTCCTAAGGATGGAGGACGACCGCGGCAGCGACAGTAACTTCGAATCCGATGAGGTCTATCCTCCGTCTGAGGACACCCATCTTCTTCTCGAAGCCTGCTTAGACGAGATAGACGGGGGTAAGCTACTCGAAGTCGGCACGGGGTCGGGATTCGTCTCACACAAGATAGACGAGAAGACGTCCGCCGAGGTCGTCGCGACCGACATCAACCCTCACGCGGTCAGAGAGGCGAGCCATAGAGGTGTCGAAGCCGTGAGAACAAATCTCGTCGACGCCGTCTGTTGGGAGTTCGACTACGTCGTCTTCAACCCGCCTTATCTACCGGAGAGAGACGACGAGGACGAGTCCCGGTCGTGGTCTTGGATCGACGAGGCTCTCACCTCGGGAAAGACGGGACGCAGTGTCACCGTCGAGTTTCTCGAAACTGTCGGAAGGGTTCTCGCCGACGACGGCACTGTCTTACTTCTGGTCAGCAGCAAGACGGGGATACGAGAGGTCACCCAGCGCGCGAGCGACGAGGGCTTCGGTGTCGCCCAAGCCGCGAGAAGTAGCCTATTCTTCGAGGAGCTCGTGGTTCTGCGTCTGACTAAAAATAACTAAGCCAGAGCGTCCTTGAACTCGGAGACGTCTTCCTTTATGCCGTCGGTCGCCTCAGAGACGGCGTCGAGTGGATCGACCGAGTCGTCGGTCTTGACATAGAGTATCGGCTCTGTGTTGCCCCCGCTCTGTTCGGGATTCATGTCGTAGCTCGCCGCCTCTACGCCTTCGACGTTGAGAAGCGCGTCCTTGAGGACGTTGAGAAACGTGTGTCCCTCTCCCCCTATCTCGACCTCGACCTCTGTGTCGGTCTTCGAGAGGACTGTTATGTTCATGCCACCGTCTACGTAGGTGAGGCGTTTGAAGCTTTCTGATTAGAACAGTAATATATGCCGAGACCAACTAAGTGTCTACGTGGACGAAGATCTGATCTCGAACCTCGTTTTCGTCTTCTCCGTCTCGGTGACGTTAGCCGCCGTATACCTGCTTGAGCGCGACTACCTATTCGGTGTCTACGAGACAGCGAAGGAACGTCTCGTCTGGGGTCTTCCCCTCGGAACCCTTCTCATAACCGGTGTCAACATAGGCTTCTACGCCTTCGCACAGAGGGGACTGTGGCACGCCTCGAATCCCCTCGTCGTACCGTACTACTCGTGGTCGTACTCGTACCCTCTCAGCTTCATGACGAGTCCCATCTCACACGCCAACATCGGACATATTACCTCGAACCTCGTCGCGACAGCCGTCTTCTCACCGGTCGCGGAGTACGTCGTCGGACACCGCGCGAGGAGGACGAGACCCGTCTTACGCGCCCTTGGATTCGCCGCTGTACTCTACCTACTCGGCGTATTTACGGCTGCTTTCTCGGCGGGTCCCACAGTCGGCTTCTCGGGTGTGGTCTTCGGAGTCATAGGATTCGTGACAGTCTTCTACCCCGTCAGAGCCGTGGTTCTCGTCACAGTCACCACAGTCCTCGACTCGGCTGTCTCGATACTCCAGCATCCCGTAGTTACCCAGACGGCTTCCGAGGAGTTCGTGACCCCTTGGTGGGCACAGATATCAGTCGAGAGTCACATACTCGGCTTCTTCGTAGGCGTCTTAGGCGCGGCGGCTCTCCTTGGTTCAGATATGGGTCTCGAAGACAGAATCCGAGACCTAAAACCCGTCAAGGTCGGCGCGTCGGTGGTAGTAGTCGGCGTCTTCGAGGGCATATACGCCCTCTGGGTAGCCGACGGATCCTCGTATGTCCTTTACCAGTCGCTCGGGCTCAGCTTCGCTCTACTCGGAGGCGTAGGAGCGGCTTTCGCAGTCAGGTCGGAGCCGCCGATACCCTCTAACGTCGTCACAGACAGGATTAGTCTCGGAAGCTACGGCTATATAGCCCTACTCCTTCCGGTTCTCGTCATCTGTTTCGTCGCGGTTGGTGTGACTGCGTCGTCGGTAGGTGTCGTCGACACCACCAGCACCGAGCCGGATACTACACAGTCTACGGCTGTCGACGTCGAGGGCTACGAGATAAGCTATCACAACTCGACACATGTTCGACGTGTCACACCTATCCCCGGATTTGACCAGAGCTGGAACGCCTCGGGCGTCGTACTCACCGACCGTGACAGGGGAATCTGGCTCCTCAAGACTCCGTCGTCGGAGCTCGCCTCGGAGACGTCTGTAACCTTCTACGTCGGTGACCTCCGAGCCGAGACGCGAGTCACTGTCGAACGAACAGGTGTCTCGACCCCGTCGGGCGACACCGCGTACTCTGTCCTCCTCAGAACTAGCCGAGAAGACAGCCGAACCCTTCTCTACGAGTCACCTCCCGCGCCGACCGGAGTGCGTATAAACCGAACTAACGTCTCGGTCGGTGTCTCGGGACGTAACTACACGGCTGTCCTCAGCCGTTCCGACGAGTCGTCGACTGTCAGACTGTCTCCCAACTCGACGCCTCGCGCACTCGGTGTAGAACTTCGTGTCGAGAACTCGACCATAGTCGCGTCAGACGTATCAGGGGAGACCCGCGCAGTAGTCGGACGTCTCAGTGACAATTGACATCTGTTATTCTATGCGGTAGGCCTCGACGTCTATCTCCCGGCTCTCCTCTGTGTGGAACTCGAACTGGTGGGGAACCCGGAGCTTCGCCGCGAAGCCGTGTGTGATCTCTCCCCTGTCTCCCAGGAACCCCTCGACGAAGTCGCGGCTTCCCTCGTTGTGTATACTGTATATGACGTCTCCAATCTCTGTTGCCTTTTCGAGGAAGGGTCTGTCGGCACCGCGTCTCTGTGCACCGAACGGCGGGTTCATAACCACGGTCACGTCTTCGAGTCGGAGACAGAGATCGCCGACGTCGGCGTTTACCCAGTCGGTCAGGTCGGAGACTCCCACAGTGGCGGCGTTCTGTCTCGCCCTCCCGACAGCCGCGGTGTCGATGTCGACTCCCAAGACATCCCCGCCCAAGAGAGCCGCGCCGACCGATAGGACTCCCGTGCCACAGCCGAGGTCGACGACCTGTTTCCCCTCTATGTCTCCCTGCATGTATGCGAAATGTAAGACGTGGCTCGCTAAGTCGGCAGGAGTGGCGTACTGTTCGAGACTCGGGGATGGCTCCTCGAAGCCTCCGACCTCCTCCAGAGCGATCTCAAGACTACTCCTGTCTGTTACCACACAAAGATAAAAGACACCCCGGCTCTTATGCTTCGCCATGTACGACGACATACTCTTTCCCGTGAGCTTCTACCTCCTCGACCAGAACGAACTCCGTGAGCACGCCGAGGCAATAGCGTCCGAGTTCGACGCAGACGTCCATCTCCTGTCGCTGACACTCCAGGACGAGGGCAAGTCAGACGTCGAGGAGCACAGACAGTCGTTCGAGAGCTTCGCGTCGAGCCTACGTGAGTCGGGGATCGACGTAACAACTGAGCTCAGGAACGACCCCGTCGAGTACGAAGACGTCGCGGGATACCTCGCCGACGAGGCAGATGACTACGACCTCGTCGTTATGGGTCATACACGTGTAAGTCACAGAAGAGGCGGCGAGACCGATACGACTGCGCATAAGCTACTCGACATGTCCTCCACTCCCGTGATAACAGTCCCACTAGGAGCACCGAGGTTCCGTGACGTGTAGGACAATACTGACTAATGGGTTCTTACGAGAGCTGGATTAAGGAAATGAAATTGAAATTGAAGCGCCCGAAGCGGGATTTGAACCCGCGTCACGACCGTGACAGGGTCGTATGATGGGCCACTACACCATTCGGGCTTACACATATACGTTTTACAAGACACCGTATAAGTCTTGCTTTTCTTCTCATCCACTTCCGACCTGCGGCTCCGGTCGAAGCGGAAGTCCCGCCCCTCCGATTTGAACACGGTCGCTAGTTCGCTCCCTGTTCATATCGGAGTGGGAATCCCGCCCCTCCGATTTGAACGGAGGACCAGTCGATCTACAGTCGACCGCTCTACCAGACTGAGCTAGGGCGGGTACTCCATTACTCCGTAGATAGGGTGAAAACTTAACTCTTGCTAAGAGAGCCGGGTTTGACTCTCATACTCATGTCGTGCTGACGGGGTTAGACACCGACACGTGTAATAGGAGCCAGAAGAAAATGGCTGTATGGACTGCAGAAGGTGCGGCGCGTCTATCGAGAAACCCGGCGACTACTGTCTCGTCTGCCGCACCCCGAACGCCGACGCCGTCTTCCTGGAGGTCGGACGCGAAAGGACGCGTATTACTGTGTCATACGGCTCCGAGATCGTAGGTAGGACTACTGTAACCACAGTACCTGAGGATGACGATCCCGACGAGGAGAGGAGACAGATACGTAACTACGCGGGTCTCATCGTTGACGAAGTAAGACGTAAACGAGTGGAGGAGGTCTACGCCCGCGGGACTAGAGAGGTCATAGACGAGATACGTGTACGGCTTCACCACACAGTCGAACGTATACGCGGCGACGAGTCGGTCGAGTCGGTTCTCGACGACGAACCCGCGGGACTCAAGGTCGTCGACAAGCCTCCCAACGAGAAGATAGGCGGGAGCCACACAACCCTGATAGGCGAGTCAAAGGGTCTCGAAGCCGTGAAGGCTGTGACACAACACCCCAACGTCAAGAAGATCGTCCCCGGACCCATAAACGCCGCGGGGAGCAACTCGAGCGGCGGATTCGGTGCGAAGGTCACGCGTTCCGACACCAACGGCAACCTACGTCTCCTGATACGTGACGGCTCTTCGGTACAGGAGAACCGCATTGTGACGACAGCCAACGACCACGAGACGGGTGAGATGGTTCGTGACGAGCTCAACACAGAGGTGGCTGAGAGGGGACTCAGCCGCGGATGACGTATGTATGACACTCGGGATAGATTTATATGTCTGCTATTATTAGGTTCCTATAATGGGACGTATCAACGTCCGTGTCGACGATGACCTCCTCGAGGAGGTCGACTCCGAGGGCGACGTCAGGAGTGAGGTCGTAAGACGGGCTCTCAAGTCACATCTGGGTGTCGAGGAGTTCTCAGGCTCCGGCTCTGACTCTGACGCGCCGTCTGACACCATCGAGGAAGTCGTAGAACAGAAGCTCGAAGACGAGATCTATCCGCGTCTCGGGAATATATACGACAGACTTGAGGACGAAGAGGCTAAGACAGCCGACGGAAAACGGATGCAGGTCGAGTTCGAGATCGACCCCGAGGTCTACGACTTCTACGAGAGGTACACACAGGCTTTCGAGACCCCTCTCTCGGAGATAGTATCCGACGTCTTGGAGGAGGAAGCTGTGAGACTCTCCGACGAGATAGGCGAGATGTCACGTAAGAAGCCTTCGTGGGTGTTAGACGATGAGAGACAGTAAGATAACTTTCCGTGTCAGCGACGACCTCATAGAGAGGGTCGACCGTATCGACGAGTCGCGTTCGGAGATAATGAGACGTGCTCTCCGTGACTACCTCGACTCGTGTTCACGTCCGCGTGAGACACGTAATACTTCCGAGTCGCTCGACAGTCTGATATCTCAGAGGGTCGAAGAGATAATAGACGAAAAACTCCGTGACACCGACGCTTTCACCTCTCAGACCGATCCGAACCCAGAGTCGCAGTCTCGCGCTCAGTCTGACCGACTGTCTGACATAGACGCCGTGTCGTCGTGCAGCCAGTGTGGCGAGAGCCTTGACGACGACTGTGTCTACTGTCCCAACTGTGGCACAAAGGTCTCACGCGTGTTCTGCGAATGTGGTGACGAGGTGCGGAGCGACTGGAGGTTCTGCCCGTCATGCGGTCGGCGCACTTCTCCCGCTCAATCTCCCGAGAGCAAGTAAGACAAATTTTCTGAATTCCGGGAAAGTTTTATATGGGATTAGTCAATAAGGGTAATTCGTAAGACATCGTCTTACAAGTGTGTGACAGTGGATCCGATCACACGCTTGAAACGACAGAAGGATCCTCAGAAAACCGGAAGTCTCCCAGAGACAGAGGGAGGAGGGCAAAAATGGAACGAGTTACACTAAGAATACCCGAACAGCAGATAGACGCTGTCGAAGACCTAGTTGACAAGGGGGAGTTCCCCAATAGGAGCGAGGCTATCAGAGCCGCCGTACGGAACATGGTTACGGACAGAGACACAGACCCCGACGACAGAAGACTTGCGAGAGTGTAAGACATGGAAGACATAGTACAAGAGGCTCTTGAAAACGACGAGAAAGAAAAGGAGATGAAGCAGAACGCCGAGGACTTCGGCGACCCCAACATAGTGGTCGTCGGATGTGGGGGTGCGGGCAACAACACTGTAAACCGCCTGTATAATATCGGTGCTGAGGGGGCTGAGACGATCGCCATCAACACCGATAAACAGCATCTTCAGATGATCGAAGCCGACACTAAGATTCTGGTCGGCAAGTCACTCACCAACGGACTCGGTGCTGGAGGCGACCCCTCGATGGGTGAGCGTGCGACTGAGATGGCACGCGGCACTCTCAAGGACATACTTGAGGACGCCGACCTGTGTTTCGTCACCGCCGGAATGGGTGGCGGAACAGGTACGGGTGCCGCACCCGTCGTCGCCAAGATAGCCAAGGATCAGGGTGCTATAGTCCTCGGAATGGTGAGCACGCCGTTCGACGTCGAACGCGCGAGGACGTCTAAGGCTAAGCAGGGACTCGAAAACCTGAGGAAGGAGGCGGACTCGATAATCGTCCTCGACAACAACAGACTCCTCGACTACGTCCCCAACCTTCCGATAAGCAAGGCTTTCTCTGTGATGGATCAGATAATCGCCGAGACGGTCAAGGGAATCTCGGAGACCATCACACAGCCGAGCCTCATCAACCTCGACTACGCCGACATGACGACTATCATGAACCAGGGCGGAGTCGCGGTGATGCTCGTCGGAGAGACACAGGACAAGAACAAGATAGACGCAGTCGTCGAGGACGCTCTCAACCATCCGCTCTTAGACGTCGACTACCGCGGAGCCTCGGGAAGCCTCGTACATATCACGGGAGGACCCGACCTCACGCTCGGAGAGGCTGAGGGGATCGCACAGAACATCACAGAGCGTCTCGGGTCGTCGGCGAACGTCATCTGGGGAGCACGTATACAGGAGGACTACGACTCGAAGGTACGTGTAATGGCTATAATGACCGGAGTCCAGAGCTCGCAGGTTCTCGGATCACAGATGACGAGCGCGAGCAAGACGACGTCGACGAGCGACGGCGGAGACGACTCGGTGAAGAAGAACTCCGCGAACGTCGACGTAATACGTTAACGTTAGAGTTTCTGCGTTCCTAATTTTCGTTACCTCTATCTCGATTTCTAACCCAACCAGAAATGCTTAGTACCCTCTTTGTGAACCGTAGCCATGTCTGGTCGGGACGTCGATATCGACTACCTTCATGGACTCTTCGACTCCGCAGAAATTCTCGACGGAATTAGACAGGGAAAAGACCAGATGGACGATCTGGAGGATCACGTCGATGGATCGAGGTCGACTCTCCACCGTAAGATGAAGTTTCTGAGAAACCGTAATCTCGTACGCAGAGACGACGATACTTTCGGACTCACTCCGAAAGGCGAGGCTGTTCTCGATGGGCTGTCTGAGTTCACACACCATATAAAGACAGTCGAAGAACTCGAACCCTTTCTTGAACACGTGGGAGAGACTGTCGACGAACTCAGTAGACTCTCGGGATCGACTGTCTACACTCCGAAAGACGGAAGACCACATTATCCGGTAAAACTTCTCATAGAATCCGTTGAGGAAGCGTCATACGTTCGCGGCTTCTCCCCTGTCGTAACTCCAACTTATGTCACGGTCTTCCACAGACGTATAACTCAAGGCATGCGGGCGGAGATAGTCTTGGAGAATCCCTTAGTGCGAGTACTCGAAGATGA
>JAXIOF010000082.1 GCA_034190545.1 Candidatus Afararchaeum irisae
CGATTCGAGTGCGGGAGCGTTACCGTGGACGTCGCTTATGATGCCTACTCTCATATTCTCAGATACGTCACGTAGGATCAAGACCGTGTCGTTCACCGACCTCTGTGAGGTTATCGACAAGAGAAAAGAAATATACCGTCTCAGACTGAGTCTCCGACATCGTATGGGATGGCAACAGAGTCCCTACGTCTATCCGTCGTTGGTATCTGCGGTACTCTCCTTAGGTCTAATGCTACGCGGAACACTCTTTCTCCACCGTCGGCGTAATAGTCTTACGACTGGAGTCTGGGTGACGGCTCTGACGCCACCGGCGAGACTCTCAGCCACTCGTACGACTCCACGGGAGAGTACAGTGTCTACCTCATAGTCACGAGCGAGGACGGTCTTTCAGACACGGTGACGAAGACCGTTACCGTAGACAAAGTCTCAAACCGCACACAGTCACCCGAGTTCAGCCTCAGAAACTTGAGTATATCCGCAGATAATGTTACTGTAGGAGAAGCTATATCTATCGAGGCTACGGTCGAAAACTCCGGCAATTCCTCAGGCTCTCACACAGTCGATCTCATTATCGACGGACAGAAGACAGAGTCTAAGACTGTCCAGGTCGACGCAGACAGGGACAAAACCCTGAGTTTCAGTCATACCTTCGACCAAATAGGCAACTATACCGTCGAAGTAGACGGTACGGTGGTCGACACAGTCGAAGTGACGAGTATGAGTACGACGGCTCCCGACGACACTGAAGCGAGCCAAGCCTCGACTAACTCGTCTATGGATAGCGAATCTCAGAGTGGGCAAGATCAGCAGAACAGTGTGGGGGGATCTCAGGAGTCAGATTCGACAGTCAACGATCAGAACTCCACTGACGCCTCCGGCGAACGCGGGACTAGTGATCCAGCTTCGAGTCCCGAAGTCGTTATAACAGCCGTACTTATGGTGCGGTTGCGGTACTTCTCGGACTCCTCAGACTCCGAGGATAGAAGTAGTTGGGCTGGGATTAATTTTCCAAGCCGATAAGTACTCTCTCATTTTAAAATCGGTATGTTCACGGGAATAATAGAGGAGACGGGCGAGATACAACACGTCGACGAGAC
>JAXIOF010000083.1 GCA_034190545.1 Candidatus Afararchaeum irisae
AATCTGGTCTCGAACTTGTCGCACTTGTTGGTTGAGCGTTCCTGCTGATTCAGGAATTTGCTCGAACTCGTTGAGTGCGTGGTTATACAGTTGCCTACAAGTATCTCGGTGATAGTCCAGCGCCTCTCGCTGGTCTTCTGTTGGGTGGAGTCGATACCTGTAGGTATAGTGCATTGTTACTGATTTCTCTCTTCAATCAGTTCATCGAGTTTCTCTTGGACGAACGAAGAGAGATTCAAGTGGTTCTCCTGAATCCACTCTTCTTGGTCTTCACGGATAGAGATTGTTTTGCGCTTTGCCACATCATACTTTACGTAACTTATGTATTTGAATATTGTGGTTCACGTTGGCCTGTGGGACTGCAACAGAAGAGTGTACGATAGATGATGATGATGGCGTGGACGAATCGCATAGCGATTCGTTCGCACACCAGAAATCGAAGATTTCTGGGGACGCTGTATCCCCACCCTACTCGCTCCCGTTGGTCGCTCCTTGAGGACGGGGGCTTAGCGCCTGCAAACTGCTAATCTGTATCCGTGGTCGTAGAGAACCTTCACAACTTCTTGTCCTGAGAAGTCAGAACTCACCATCTCTGGCTACTTCATGAACTCCGGGGGCTCTCGGTCGCCGTCCAGCTCATCAGGCTCGATGCCGAGTTCTCTTAGGACTTCTTCCTGTTCGTCCTCGGATATCTCCTCACCTATTTCACCCTTGTGGAGTGCGACGGCTTCATCGAGGTTTTCGAGAGCCTCCTCACGTGTCTCCCCCTGAGATGCGACGCCCTCGTCCTCGTCGACAGCCGTCCATAGTTCGGTTTCCTCGTCCTGGGTGAGTCTGATAGTGCGTCTCACCCGTGTTTCTGTACTCATTCTACCACGTCCCCGAACCCATCTCATCCGGATTCGTGTCAGTACGGGTTCGCTCTACCATCCAGACAAGTGAGTTACCAACCTTCTTACTAGTGACACGGCTCTGATCTTTGAGCTTACGTAATCGGTAGTCGGCTGACTGTCTTTTCACGCCGACTGACTCAGCCACTTCAGAGGTTCCCGCCGGTTGGTTTTCACAGACTGCTTCGAGGTATTCGTCATCGGAGTGTTTCTTCGATATCTCGCCTGTCTTTTCACGTCCGTGTATCTCGCCTCTTCCCATGTCTAATAAAATAAAAGACACCGCTCAACTTAACCCTTTGCTCCAGAACAAAGGAGTAAAAAGCCAGTCCGACTCTTAAGTCTACATATACCCGAGGTCGCGGAGACGCTCCATCAGGTCTTCCTTGTCCTGTGCACGTCCGGCTCTCTCGGTCGTCTCGTCGAGGTTCTGTAGCCAAGCGGGCTCGTCGGCGCTCTTCTCGGTCGACACCTCGCTTCCGAGCGAACGGAATCCCTTGAAGTACTTCGGGGAGACGGGGATGTCATCGTGTTCGACTCCGTCGGGAAGGTCGTCGTATCCCTGGGGGACGTAGCCGTCTTCGGGGTATCCGTCGACCCACTCGGGGACTAGGAAGTTCCAGGTCGTGTCCCAGACAGCCTCCTCGTCGAACTGGAGTATCGGCTGGATACGGTCGTGGGGCGGATACTTGTCGGAGTCGTGGCGCGGCGAGAAGAATGTCTCGTCGGCACGTGCCTCCTGTTCGTCCCACCGCACTCCCGAGATCACGCCGTCGACGTCGTTCTCTTCGAGTGCGTCGTTGAGCGCGACAGTCTTGAGAAGATGGTTTCCAACGTAGGTGTCGAGGAGGAACGGGAAGGTGTCTTCCTCATACTCTAACTTCTCGCGCACCTCTCTCTGGTTCTTCTCGTTGAGGTCGTCGACACGTACCTCGTCGCCGGGCTTCTCGGCGTTGTCGGCGACGTCGTCGTTCCGTGCGTATATAACGTCGAAGCCGAGTTGGTCGCTCCAGTCCTCGACGAATCCGAGTATAGAGTCGAAGTGCTGGAAATGGTCTATGAAGATAGCGGGAGGCATCTCGTACCCAAGTTCGTCGGCAACCTCCTTCACGACGTAGAGGGTGAGTGTCGAGTCCTTTCCGCCGGTCCACATCACAGCGGGGTTGTCGTACTCCTCGAGAGCCTTCTCACAGACGTCGATGCCCTTCTCGACCTTGTCGGCGAGCGAGGGGTAGTCCTCGGGACTCTCACCCTCGCCGTCTGAGTAGTCTACGCTAACGTACTCCGGAAATCCGTCTGGCATGACCTACTCTTAGTCGGGATACGGATAAGTGAGTTGTGGTCTCTACTCCTATCTTGATTCAGCGAGAGAATCCCGCCCTTCCCGTGAG
>JAXIOF010000084.1 GCA_034190545.1 Candidatus Afararchaeum irisae
TCGGCGTCCTTGATAATCTTGTAGGAGGCGAGGTTTTCGCGGCAGAACTCGATGAGTTCGTCCTGTGTCATGCCGGGGTTTTCGGGGTCGTTGTTTTCAGGGACGACGAAAGCCTTGGGGACTTCGCCCCACTCCTCGCTCGGAGCGGGTATTACGGCGACATCGCCGACCTTGTGGTGGTCGAAGAGAGCGTCCTCGAGCTCTATCGACGATATGTTCTCACCGCCCGATATGATGATGTCCTTCTTCCTGTCCTGTATCGAGACCATTCCTCTCTCGTCGACGACAGCGAGGTCTCCTGTGTGGAACCAGCCCTCACGTCTGTCGTTGAACGCCTTCTCGGTCTCCTCGGGCTTGTTCCAGTATCCGTCCATGATCTGGTTGCCCTTGACGACTATCTCTCCGAGAGTCGAGTTGTCCCGCGGGACTGACTCGCCGTTCTCGTCGACGACATCGACGTGTGTTCCTAAGACGCCCATGCCCTGTTTCTTCTTGATGTCGAACCTCGTCTCATCGTCGATGTACCGTCGAGCGTCGGACTGAGTTATGAGGGGACCTGTCTCGGTGAGTCCGTAGAGATGCTTGATATACCAGCCGAAGTCGTCCTCGACGGTACGTATAGTAGCCTCAGGGGGCGCGCTACCGGCGGTAGTGACACGGACGTCGTTGTCGCCCTCGGTTTCGGGTTCGTTTTCGTGGTAGTACTCGATGAGGAGGTTGAGTACGGTAGGAGCGGCGCAGAGGAACGAGACGTCTTCCTCACGTACTGTGTCGAAGATCCACTCGGCGTCGATTCCACGCGTACAGACGTGTTTCGCGCCCATTCCCGTTATCGCGTATATGTGTCCCCAGCCGTTGACGTGGAACATCGGGAGTGTCCAGAGGTATACGTCGTCGTCATAGACCTCGTGGTGGTTGGTTATTATGTAGGCGTGGAGTGTCTCAGTCCGGTGGGTACGCATGACGCCCTTGGGATCGCCGGTGGTACCGGAGGTGTAGTTAATAGTGATGACCTCGTCCTCGGACATCTCGGGACGCTCATAACTGTCGGGATCAGCGTCGTCGAGTACGTCGTCGAAGTCCTCCCAGTCGCCTTCGACTTCCGAAGGATCGTTAGTGATGAAGACCTCGGTGGGAACGTCATCACGGATCTCGTTTATCTTGTCGGCGTACTCGTAGTCGGCGTAGATCGCCTTTACCTCCGCGTCGTTGAGTATGTACTCGTAGTCGTCAGGCGTGAGACGGTAATTAAGCGGTGTATGAACCGCACCTGTCTGCATTATACCGTACGCCGACTCTAAGTGGTAATGCGTGTTGGGGTCTAAGACACCGACCTTGTCGCCCTTCTCTATGCCTCTGTCCTGGAGTGCGGCGGAGAGCCTGTCTACTCTCTCCCCGAACTCGTCGTAGGTGTATCTCTCACCGGTTGTCGCTACGACCGCCTCGGCGTCGCCGTA
>JAXIOF010000085.1 GCA_034190545.1 Candidatus Afararchaeum irisae
TTATCTATCTCATCCTGTAGCGCGCTCGTCCAGTTCGCCGCTGTGAGAGGCGATGTGATAGTGAGATTGATAGGATCGCCGTCGTCTGTCGCCGCAATAGTAGTCTCCATTACGCTGTTAGGCTTGAGTGAGACTGTCTCCGACTCGACCTGGCTCGTCGAGATCGAGCCGTTGAGGACGACGAGGTTTATGTTACGTCCGTTGATCATAGACTGTTCTGAGAGGGTCAGGTTGGCGTTGTACTGCGAGTCGGCGACGCCTGACCAGTAGTTGTAGACCATCGAGTTGCCGTAGACCGTCGACGGCGCGTCCTGGTACCGGTTGTAGTTGGGAGAGTACGTGATGATCCTAGTCTCGAACGCCTTCTTCGATCCGTCCCAGTAGTCGTGAGTCTCTCTTGAGGACTCGACCTGAGCGTTCGAGATATTCAGATATCCGTCGATACTCCGGAGAGTGCCACTAGCGTCGGGAGGGTTCTGTAGGACTACCCTATCTGTGTACTCGACCCCCATATCGACTGTAACCGACCTCGGGGTTCCTGACGAAGACACGAAGCTTATCGCACTTCCGAGGCTCTGGATATCCTCCTGGACGTTCTGGCTGTGGGAGAACTCGGTGTCCTCGTTCCAGATAGGGACTGCCTGGGTTTGAAGAATAGCTAGGAAGGTTATGGCGATGCCGAGCATCAACACCGCACCTATGACTACAGATACGGCGTCTTCCCCACGGTCGGCTTTACGCATACTCTACTACTACCGTGGGAGCGGGGATAAAGATTGGGTCAACGTCGGGTTCGACGTACGAAGAGAAAAAGACGCAGAGAATGGTGGTGTGGGGTTGGGGGGTTGGGGGGTGGTGGGGTGGGGGCTGGTTTTGCTGACTTGGCGTCAGCACAGCACCGGTAAGTACCCAGTTCGCCGGTGCTACTACATGATTAGTAGCGGGTGCCTAAAGCGTTTTTGGATGCCCCTCCGTCTTCGAGTCATGTACCACAACCTCAGAGTGGTGAGAGGACTCTCAGACAGGCGGAGAGCCGGGTAGACGGTCTCTTCGGTGGTCGTCTTCGAGGTCTATCTCGGGATCAACCGCTATGATACGTTTCGGGTTGACGCTCGGATGGGTGGTGTAGTAATGTTCCTTTATGTGGTCGAAGTCGACTGTCTCGGAGAAGCCGGGGGTCTGGTAGAGGTCACGCAGGTAGCCCGAGAGGTTCTCGTAGTCGTCTATACGGCGTCTGCTACATTTGAAATGTATGTTGTAGACGCGGTCGAAACGTACGAGTGTCGTGAACATAAAGACGTCCGCCTCTGTGAGACGGTCTCCGGCTAAGTACCTCTGGTCGGCGAGGACGTCGTCCCAGTGGTCGAGTGCGTCGAAGAGCTCGTCGACCGCCTCCTCGTAAGCCTCCTGTGTCTCGGCGAAGCCCGCCTTGTAGACGCCGTTGTTGATCGGTTCGTATATCGCGTCTATTATCCGGTCGACCTCGTCGCTGTATCCCTCGGGATAGAGGTCGACGTCGTTCTCGGCGAGGGAGTCAAACTCCGTGTCGAGGAACCGGGTTATCTCGGCTGACTCGTTGTTGACGATAGTCCCGCGTTCCTTGTCCCAGAAAACGGGGACGGTGACACGTGTCGTCACGTCGGGATCAGCCTTGAGGTAGATCTCACGGAGGTACTCCTCGCCGTTGACAGTATCGGGAGTACAGCCGTCCTTATCGGGGGTAAACTCCCAGCCGTCTTCGGCACGGAAGGGATCGACGACATCGACAGAGACGACGTCTTCGAGACCCTTGAGCTTACGTGTGATGAGTGTCCTGTGAGCCCACGGACACGCGAGCGAGACGTAGAGATGGTAACGCCCCGACTCGACGGGAAAGTCAGCGTCGGAGTCATCTCTTACCTCGCTGTGGAAACGCGCCTCCTGTCTCTCGAATCTCCCCTCGTCGTCTGTCTCATCGTAGCCTCCCACGATCCATTCTCCGTCTACGAGTCCATTCATAGACAGTCTTAGTGACTCAGACTCAAAAGAGTACGCCGTACTTACTCGACTTCCTCGACATGTCGTACGTCTACCGAGACTCCTCTCGTGCTCCTCGCCATCTCGTCGCCGAACATCTTCGCCCTTCCGACGCCGCGTGCCTTCTCGCCCTCGAAGTAGACCTCATCCCCCACACGTATTTCGTCGTCGGCATCTAAGACTCCGGGAGCGAGGACGTTTCCGTGTGGCACGAATGCATCTATCTCGACCCGTGGGGCGTCTAAGACCTGGGCACCTTTCACGGTGAGTGCAAGGGTTCCGTAGGTCGGTACGAGAGCACCTAGCTGTTCATCCTCGTACTCGTCCCTCCCGAAGAGACGGAGACGTGGAAGCCTGCCCCTTATCTCGACTCCCGATAGCCCGAGTTTGGAGTCGAAGACGTCTTCCCCGAACTGGTAGTCGACGACACCTCTGACGTTCCATTTGTCAAGTATCCCGTGGGGCGACTTCTCGACCCCGTCGAGTGCCGATCCGAGTCTTTCGAGAGGGTCGTCGTCACGCGGATGTTCGTCCTCCTTGACTGTGAACTCGACCTCGACGTCCTTCGACTCTACGACAGAACGCACTATCTCTCCGTAGCCCTCCTCGGGGAGATGTGCTACGAGACGGTCATAGGGGTTGTTCTCGACGTACGACTCGAAGACCGACGAGACGAACTCCCTCTCCTTCGCGTCCCACCGACCCGTGACCGGAGTGTCGTAATGCGCCGCGGGGTAGATGTTTTCGAGCTCTCTGGGTACGACCCCTAAGGGGCTCGTGACTATTACCTCGTGTCCACGTCTGCGTATGACCTGCCGGAAGTCCTGGTGTGACTTCGACTGGGAGTAGGGCTTCCCGGCTGAACACGGCAGAAGGACGCCGACGTCAGTTCGGGGTGCTCTGTACCTCTCGACGACGCGTTCGGCAAACCTCCTCACCTCGATCCTGTCGAGCGTCTCCGACGAGTTGGCGTCGAGACGTGTGTTCCTGACGACGGGGGTTCTCGTCTCTATGTAGTCGCGCTCCTGGTCGACGAGACGCATCGCCTCGACGAGCCATCTCTCCGACCTCACCTGTCCTTCGATGTACTCGCGGAGACGTCCGTTACGTATCCTGTCACGCACCGTTGCGACTTCGGCGCGGAGCATAGAGACGTTGTGTTTAGCCACGTCTTCCCTGCCGAGGTCGTCGGGGCTTGATTCCGCACAGACCTCACAGGAACACGGTAGCTCGGTGAGTTCCTCGATGTCGACCGAGAGGTCACGTGTCATGTAGGTCTTCCCGTAGCCCTGTACTGCGGCGTAGTCTTCGTCGAACCCGTCGACTCCGAGGTAGGCGAGTAGGGCGACGTTCCTCGGAGTCGCAATCCCGGGAGCCACGAGCGCGGAGTCGGGTTCGACTGTTCTCCTCGCACCTATTACTGCGTCGACGACCTGTCTCGCGCGTCCCTTCCGGAGACCCGTGAGTATGTAGACGTCACGCCCCGACGCGACCGGGTTCTCGACGTTGACGACCTCCGCGGTCGGGAAGTCGTACTTCTCCTCTGTATATGACGCTGTCTTAACAATCTCGTCGGGGGTTCCCGACGGCATCGCCCTGTGTGGCAGAACCGTCACAGCGTCCGACGAGCCTTCTATCTCCTCGCCTACCTCGGAGTCTGCTTGAGTCCATCTGCTGTATGTGTCTCTGAGTACGTCGCCGACGAGAGCCGGCGTCGTGATCGTGTCGTCGAGACGTATCTCACCGAGCCTCGCCGCCGAGTCGTGGTCTCTTACCTCAAAGTACTCTGTCATGTCTGTTGTTCCGTTTCTGTGTTACTGTTTCTTGTCTTGGAACCGTTACTTCTGCGTATCACATCGACGTCTTCGTTTTCTATCTCTCCTAGGAGGGGATGATCCCACGGAGAGACGAGTACGGCGTCGGTATCGTAGAGACGTACGAGACGCAGAACGCCCTCGTAGACAGCCTCCACCTCGTCGTGGCTCGGCTCTTCGGGAACCTCGGCGTTGAAGGGATAGCTGTGTGACAGGCTCTCGGGGAAGGGTCCGAGAGGTGGAAGTAGACGTAGTACGGTGTCGAAGTCGTCGGTGTAGACATCGAGTTCGTCCTCCCAGCCGTCTTCGAGGTAGTCAGCCGTGGGAACCACGAGAACCCGGTCGCCGTCGTCGACACCTATCCTGTCGAGACGTCTGTGGTGTCTCACGACCTCGGGACGACGTCCAAGCCCGAGGCTGAAGACCGTCGACTTTGAGGCGGGGTCGTACTTCTCTATCTGGTCGGCGTGGTCGCCGAAGTTTCTCAGACCGTCTAAGAGCTTCGGATGGGACCGGCATCTCTGTTCGACGAGCTCTATGAGGTTACCTTCTCTGACCGCCTGCCTCACACGTCTCATCTCGGCAAACGAGACGTTGAGGTTGTGCTGTGCGAGGAGGTCGTGTGAATCACGGAGGTCGTCGGCGTCGTGTGAGACACAGACCTCACAAGAACACGGTAGCTCCCGGAGGTCGTCGACGTACTTGGTTCCCTCGGGAGTGATGTAACGTCCGTCCTCGGCGTAGAGAGCGTAAGCCGCCGAGTCGAAGAGATCACAGCCGACTGCGACTGCGAGGCTGAAGATCATCGGATGTCCCGCTCCGAAGAGATGTACGGGAGCGTCGGAGTCGAGTCCCCTCTTCGCCGCGGCTACGACGTCGACGAGGTCGCCGAACCTGTACTCCTGCATCAGAGGGACGACCGCACCCACGGGGTATACGTCGCCGAGACCCGAAGCCTCCCTACCGGCTCTCTCACGCAGGTCGGGGTGTGTCGATCCCTGCACGGGGACGTTGAGTCCTGCCTCAGCGTCGAGTTCCGAGAGAATCTCCCTCGCTTCTTTTATCCTACTGAGGGTGGTCTCCCAGTCGTCCTCGGCGGTCTCGTGCGACGAGTCGGGAGGAGTAGGGATATCGAGTGGAGTGGCTACGTCAGTCCCTATCTCGACCTGGAACTCGACAGTCTCGCGGTTCGAGAGGGTGACCTCGTCCTCGCCGTAGACACTCATCTGGTACGATCCCGAGTCAGTCACGACGACGCCGTCGAAGTCGAGACTGTCGTGGAGACCGTCTTCGACTGCCTTCTCGCGGTAGTCGTCGCTCTTGTTTATGATGTAGGCGTTCGTAATGAGTATCTGTGCCTCCGAGAGGTCGGGACGCGTGAGATGGGGGTTTATGACAGGCATCAGAGCGGGAGTCTGTACAGTCTTGTCGCCGACTTCGAGACTCCCTATGCGTCCCATCGAGTCCTTCGAGTCGATCTCGAAACCGAAACCCTCAGACATAGCTCGTACCTTCGACTAGCTCTCCAAGAGGGAGACGGAGGTACTTCTCCTCTCTTGCGAGATCTTCACCTCTGTCCCGCTCTCCTCGTCTCTCGACCCATGATCTGAGGTAGTTCATCCTGAAGAAGTCCCTCACGAGTCCCTCCTTGACTTCCTCCCTGAGACACCGGTAGACTTCTCTTCCGAGGCTCATCGCTTCGTCACACGTCTCTGTCGTAGAGAATCCCGACGAGAAGTACATGTATGCGTAGTCGCTGTCGAAGATATACGGGACTATGTCGTCGACGTTGTCTCCTATCTCGTCCTCCCTGACCTCGAAGCCGTCTATCTCGGTGACATCCTGACTGTCGGCGTCTTCGTCGTCGGGACAGTCGGGGTATCCGAGGACTGACTGCCTGTACTTCTCGAACCCTCCGTCCTCCGAGACTACCGACTCGACGTTTTTCTGTATGATACCGTCGGGGCTCACCGTCTCGTCGTCTCTGAAGAAGTAGGCTCTCGCTGTGTAGCTCAGACCCCCGCGTCTACGAACCCACTCGGGAACGACGAAGACTTCGACGTCGTCGGGCGTGTTGTCGTCGAGAAACTCCGCCTCGTAGGTCTCCTCGAACTTCTGGCGTAGCTCCTCAGACGCCTCTGTGAGAGTCTCGGTGTCGATTCCGCCTATTCTGACCTTGACGTTAACGACGGTGTCGTACGACTCACGGAGACCCTGAAGCCTGTCGGACATATTCGCCGCCTTCTCGTCGTAAGTCCTGCCTATCGCTCCTCTCTGCCCCTCGAAGTAGTCCCTGTCGAGTTCGACGGTCGCCCCCTTTCTGACACCCTGTGACACGGGTATGGTTTCGAGAGCAACCGACGTAGGAAGGTCGTTCATTGAGTATTACGAGGTCGTGAGGACTAATAACTTCGGCGTTCTAACGGAAGCTTTTAAATCCCGAACCCCATACGACTGGATGAGCCGAGGTCGCCTAGTCTGGCAGGGCGCACGCCTGGAAAGCGTGTGGCTTCAAGCCACGGGGGTTCAAATCCCTCCCTCGGCGTCTGGTTAGATGTTCAATTCTAACTGCTTTTTTACTAATGCGGGAGGTATGACTTCAAGTCAGTTAACAGAAACAGACTGACTACGCCGTAACAGGTATATCGACGCTAATACTGTCGTACCAGACTGTGGGCTTCTTTCTCCTGCCTTCTTCTTCAAGCTCTATTAACCCGAGTTTCTCTAGCTCGGTAACTCTATCATGTACTTGGCGTACGTCTCGGTCTACTCGACGTGCGAGGTCACGTATACTCTCGACGTCTTCTCGGGCTACGGTTCGTATGAGTTCTAGATTTCTGTCGTCGAAGATCTCACCGACTCGCTCTTCTGTCTCGAGTGTCAGACCGTAGCTCTCTTCGGGCTCTTCGTCCTCATCGATTGCTTTCATAGCCTCGGCGACTGGGTCTTGGTGTCGAGTCGCGCTAACTCGGGCTACTTTGACGTGTAAGACTTTCTTTCCGTCGGGGTTCTTGGTGTCGGTTTCTATCGCCATAATGTATCAGCTCCTTCGTTTTTCTTGACGTATTCTCTGAAACTTTCGTATGCCTCAAAGTACTCGAGATCGACATCTACCGGATCTTCTTCAGCTTCGTGCTTCTCGAAGACTCCATGGATGTTATCGTATCGAAGCAGTGTTTCGCCGTTCTGAGTCCCGTAATGTTAATGTTCCCGAACCGTATTTTGTATCCGTCAGGATACTTTTCGGATTCGGGGACTTCGAGTATCACGGCACGAACTACCGTATCTTCGAACTCCCGGGTCTCATCAACGACGCGTTCGATATCCGACATCTACTACATTGTTGTTAAATCCTACAACAATAAAACGTTGTGGGGTCTTAACAACAGACTTCTGACTCTATCAGTGATTTCTCAATTAGACTCTCTCGACGCAGATACAACTCCGTGAGTATCCGGTTTTATTAGGAATAACGGACATGATTAACGGTCGAAGTATGGCTCAGCCAAGACGAGATTGAGCCGTCGGAGAAGTGTGAGGAAGTTTTGAATGTCTTAAAATATGGTCGCGCTAATCCCCGTTTCATAGCTCGACGTTATCAACTACGACGAGAACACGAAGGAGGTAGAGATATCCGACGGTATCGACAGCTTAATCGAGAGATACATGGGACTCTCGGATCAGAACGACGACGGAGATGGAGCCGAGAAAGAGAAGAACGACTCATACGTGAGTGACATGGGTCTATCCGCTGTAAGCGGACTGGGGATATTTTCAGTCGTGTCCTCGAAGCTCCTGTCTGTCTCTCAGCCGTGGTTGCTGAGTGTCTTCTTCCTGTCTGTGGTCTTCGTCTACTCGATGTCTGGAGCCGAACTCGTAGAACACAGCCTGTCAAGGGCAGTCTCGGACACCGACAGAGCGTCGTAAAGGACAGCCTGCTCCTTGGGAAACACTCGACAGAGGTTAAATACGTGTTACGTTATCGCCCTCAGTGACTCTCCTGTCGAAACACAGAGGTCGGTAACTAATACGGATTCATTTTTAGGTTGGACGTGTATCTCCAACCACGGACGATGAAAGACGCCGTGCGCGAGAACTTCGACCTCAGTGTCTCGTCGTACGAGGAATACGAGAGACAGACGAGCCGGTTCTCAGATCTCGCTCGTCTCCTGTGTTCGGAGATGGTCGACGCCAAGAGACGTACCGGTAGGACTGAGTACGGCGGTATCGACTGTATCTTAGACGTGGGTGCGGGCACGGGTGTTAGCACATCTGTCTTCGAAGAAGAGGCTCAGACTGTGGCTGTCGCACTCGACATCAGCCGTGGGATGCTCCGTCAGAACACGTCTTCGTACCGCATCCAGGCGGATATGAGTAGACTTCCGTTCACCGACGACTCCTTCGGAGGAGTTGGATTTACGGCGTCTCTCTTTCTAGTTCGTGACCCCGACACCGCAGTCGAGGAGGCGTCACGTGTACTCCACGAAGGAGGTGTCGTAGGTGCGGTGGCTCCAGTCGGATGGGTCGACGCTGACGGAGACCGTGTCTTCTCGTCCTCCGAGGTAGAGCCCATCTCTCCCGCCGACGAGGACGACGTTTACGAGGCACTCGACGAGAGAGGAAATAGACGAGACAGACGGAAACGTCGTCATACGCCGACGAGGACGACGTTTACGAGGCACTCGACGAGAGGTTCGGTGTCGAGACGGGAAGTTGGGATTTCGAGACTACTGCCGAGGAGATACGTCTCTTCCACTCGATACCCGCGATCGCGGCACGTCTCTGTCCGAGGCTTCCACCCGAAGACCGTATTTCGAAGACAGCGGATCTACTCGACTCTCTCGAACTCGAAGCCTCTTCGGAGTTCGGGTTCGAGGAGAGATGGAGATGGTTCGTCGGGGTCAGAGTCGGCGACTGACACCACCCACAGATATATTTTCACGTATACGGTACGGGAAGCCATGCTTATAGAGGAGATAATGTCAAGAGACGTAGTGAAAGCCGAGGTCGACGAGACTGTTCAGGAAGGGGTGGGCAAGATGCTGGAGAACCGTGTCGGAAGCGTAGTAGTTACACAGAGCGGCGATCCGACGGGGATAATGACCGAGAGCGACGTGTTAAGACACACCTACGAGACACGGAAGCCGTTCACAGACGTGGTTCTCTCGGAGGTCATGAGTTCGCCCCTCGTCACCGTCGAGCCCGACGTCTCGGTGAGAGCCGCTAGTGAGAAGATGAAGTCCAACTCGGTGAAGAAGCTCGTCGTGATGGACAGTCTCGAACTCGAAGGAGTAGTCACTCTCATGGACATAGTCTACAGCCAGAACGAGATACTCAAGGAGGCACACAGTCAGGAGGACAGGGAAGGCTGGGACAGTCCCGACGAGTACCTCGGCTACGAGAGCTTCGAGTGACACGACGAACCGGAAGAAAGTTACTCTACACAGTCGAACCGGGATACGTTCGATGGACGTCTTAAACAGACAGAAACGCTCGGAGTTAGGCAGTATACTCAAGTACTACCTCTACAAGTCGACGCGAGCCGACGAGTTCTACCGTCCTATCATGTACCTCTTCTTCCTCTCGAACGGTTTTAGTTTCACACAGATAGCGATACTCGAAGCCGTCTATAACATAACGACGGTAGTGGGCGAAATTCCGACGGGATACGTGGGCGACCGGGTCGGACGACGCAACAGCCTTCTGATCGGAACCCTCCTCATCTCGGTGACACTCGTAGGGATCGGTCTCTCGGAGTCTTTCGCCACAGTCGTACTCCTCTATGTCTTCTGGTCTACGGGGTATAACTTCCGGTCGGGGAGTGAGGACGCCTGGCTCTACGACACACTCATAGACGACCTGGGTTCGGAGAGATTCGCCCACGTACGCGGTAGAGGAGAGGCGGTCTCTCTCGGAACGGGAGCCGTCGCGGCTGTCGTGGGCGGCTACCTCGGAGGCATCGACCTCTCGTACCCGTGGTTCGTAGGAGCGGCTATCACCTTCTTGGGAGCCTTAGTCCTCGTGACAGTCGACGAGCCCGAGACCTACGAAGCCGCCGACACAGAGAGCCTGAGTCTCCGCAGAACCGCGCGGATCGTGAAAGACGCTGTTTCACAGAAGAACCTCAGGGCGTTCGTCGTCTACTACTACGTCCTCTACTCCGCGGTCACATACCTGATCTTCGTCTTCCTCCAGCCCATATTCGAGACGGTCGTCGTAGATCTAGGTGTCGCCGCGAGCCAGGTCGAGTCACTCCTCGGCTGGTTCTACGCGGCTTACAGTCTCCTGGGGGCTGTGATCAGTTACTACGCGGGAGCGATAAAGAACCACGTCGGCGTCCGAGCCTGGTTCCTCTACCTTCCGTTCGGTGTCGGAGCCGCACTCGTCGGAATGTACTTCTTCCCCGTGTTATCTCTCCCGACGTTTCTGTTCGCAAGAGGACTCTCGGACGTCACTAAGTCGTTCGCGGGACAGTACGTGAACGACAGGATAGCCACCTTAGGAAGAGCCACGGTTCTGAGCGGGATGGCGATGGTCAGCGGTCTCACAGTCGTCCCGTTCCAGCTTGGAAGCGGAGTGATTTCGGACTACGTCTCGCCACTCTTCGCCCTCTTCGTCGGCGGTATCGTCCTTATACTCGGGTCAGGAGCGGTTCTCGTCTGGGAGACACCCGTGTCAGAAGAGGCTACATCGACGTGAGGTATGAGACGTCAGACTCAGACTGAAAACTCTCTACCCGAGAACTCCTCTCTCTTCGAGGAGACGTCTTAGCTCCTCGACAGAAGCCACGACTGTGTCACACTCCTCGCGGACAGTCGGCTTCGGCTCGTATCCTATCGCATCGCCTGCTATTCTGAGCATCGGAAGGTCGTTCGCGCCGTCGCCGACAGCCATTGTGTCTTCGAGGTCTACACCCTCTGACGTAGCCAGACGTTCGAGAGCCTCGTCCTTGGTTCCCTCTATGAGGCTTCCCTCGACCTCTCCTGTAAGCGCGCCGTTTTCGAGGACGAGTCTGTTAGCGACTATCTCGTCGACCTCTATACCGCTGCGTTCGAGGATCGACTCGACTCCCCTCTCGAATCCTCCTGTGAGTATGGCTACGAAGACTCCCGCGTCACGCAGGTCGTTTATGAGGTCGGCTGCGCCCTCGTGGAACTTTATTCTCTCGAAGGCGTGGTTCATCCTCTCTTCGGGAAGACCTTCGAGAAGCTCTATCCGCTGTCTCAGACTCTCGGCGTATCCTATCTCACCGTTCATCGCCCTGTCTGTGATTCCGGCTATCTCCTCGGCTACGTCCTTTTCCTCGCCGAGCAGGACAGTCATCTCGGAGTCAGAGAGCGTTCCGTCGAAGTCGAAGGCTATCAACATAGAACTGTCTTTGTGTCAGTCCCTTATTTATGTTAAGACTGACACCCGAGAGACAGACGTTTGGGCGCAGGTAGATATATAAATCCATGTTATGTATGGAAGCCTATGTCTAATATAGACTTGCATGTCGGGGTGTTAGCCGTATTAGTCGTCTTAGCCGGAGTCGTAGTCGTGGGGACGACCTCGGTATCTGTAGCCGCACAGGACGCCGACGACACCGACGCGAACGCCACGAATGTCACACAGCCCGAACCACCGGGTCTCGGGCTCGGACACGAGATAAGCATCGCCCTCAGATCCCAGAGAGAGTACATCGAGGGCGCAGTCGAACGTGAGTCTTTCCGCCTATCCTTCAAAAACGCCTCCGAGACCAACAGGTCGAGGGTCGCCAAACGCGAGGTCGAGAGGATTCACAGTGAGATATCCGACGCATACCAGGAACGTAAACGTCTCATAGAAGAGCTTCAGAACGGGAACATATCACCGACTGAGTTCGCGATGAAGATGGCTGAGATAAACATGAGAGTCTCGGAAGCCGCACGTAGCCTGGGACACGTCGAGAATGTATCCGAGAGACGTAACGTCAGCCTCAACAGAAGCCGTCTCAACCGGACACGTGGTCTCGCACGTGGAATAGTCGGTAACGAGACACCGACACGTCCGCGTGGAGCGGGAGCAGTCGAGGTGGCGAGACGTGCGATGAGTCTCGCGAGGAACGCGAGTAACATGACGGGACACGAGGTCGCCCAGAGAGCACGCAACCTCAGCCGTGATCGTGTCCACGCTCCCCCGGTTGACACAACAAACAGAACCGACCGAGTGCCGGATCGGGGACAGCAGGCAGACAACATGAACGGATCGGGAAGTAACGGAGCACAGCAGGGGAGTCAAGGTATGAACCGAGGTCAGAACTCCGACCGCGGAGGAGGAGGGGGACGGGGCAACCCAGGCTCGAACGGAGCCGTGGGAATGGATGGACAAGGAGAGGGAGGTGACGGAAGATGAGCCGTAGACTGCGGCTCTTAGGCGTAAGTCTTCTACTCCTTATCGCTTTATCGGCAGTCACGGTCTCTGTCTCGGCACAGAACTCTGGTCAGACCGACATACAGATAGACATCGACGACAACGGCGACGCAGATTTGGTCATAGACAATCACGTCTCGCTCGGTACACAGTCCGAGAGACAAGCCTTTGACTCGATACTCTCGAACCAGACGAGACTTAACGAGATGGGAGACGAAGCCGCCGCGCCCTTCAAGTCGTTCGCCGAGAGAGCGTCCCAAGAGATCGAGAGGAATATGTCGGTCTCAGTTAAGTCAGTCAAGGGAACCAGAGACGGCGAGACGGGAACCATCTCGATCACACTAAGCTGGGAGAACTTCGGGCGTGTTGACGACAGCCGAGTCTATGTGGGCGATGTCTTCGAGGGGGGTCTAAGACTTTCCGAAGGACAGAGTCTATCCGTGGTAGCTCCCGAAGGATACAGTCTCTCAGAGGAGTCTGTTCTTCCGGATGGCAGGATAAAACAAGACACAGTCACGGTAGAAGGACCTATTGAGATGAACCAGAGTCTGAGGCTAGTATATACCCCCGTGGAGGACGGAGAAGCGAGTAACCAGACTCAGGACGTGAACGAGACACAGAATGGGGAACAGAACCAGGGACAGGGTGGAAACGGAATGCCCGGCTTCGGTCTCTTAGCTGGATCTGTCGCTCTCATCGGTGTCGCCGCCCTCAGAGAACTACAGCTGACGTAGCTGACCCGTCTGTTTCTTTCCGGTGGGTTTGTTACCTCCGACTTCGAACTCCGAGTATGATAAGATCCGGTAGCTTCGTCGCTGACCACATCGAGCCAGCCGACTCGACAGACGTAGATGAAGCGGTACAGCCCAACGGCTTCGACCTCAGCATACGGGAGATATACAGACACGAGACGCGAGCCACCCTTACCGACGACGACTACGACAAGCCCGATAGGAAACGTATTGAGACAGAAGAGAGAGACGGAAGGGAGTTCTACTCACTCGAACCCGGCTCTTACGTAGTCGAGTACGCCGAGGTCGTCGAGATACCCGAGAACCACGTCGGCTTCGTCTACCCCCGAAGCAGACTCATGAGGAGCGGCGGTATGCTCTTCACTGCTGTCTGGGACTCGGGCTACAAGGGAAGAGGCGAGGGCGGTCTGAGGATCGACGTTCCTATGGAGATACAGGCAGACATGAGGATCTGTCAGATACTCTTCGAGAAGACCGAGAAGCTTTCGGAGACCTACTCGGGGTCACACCAGAACGAGAATCTCGACCAGACTGAGTGAGATATGCCGAATCTCTCAGTCGTCTTAGTCGATCCCGAGACTCCGGGGAACGTCGGCACTGCGGCGAGGTCTATTAAGAACTTCGGCTTCGACGACCTCGTCGTGGTAGATTCGCCCGGGATAGAAGAGGGCGATGAAGCATACGGCTTCGCACAGGACGCTGACGACGTACTCAGATCGCGCCGATCCGTGGGGTTCGACGAGGTCGTCGAGAGCTACTACACCGTGGGCTTCACAGCGACGACGGGCTCACCCAAACAGCACGCGAGGTTCCCTTATGCGACTCCGGAGGAGATACGTTACGAGACTGAGGATCTGGATGCCGATGTCGCTCTCGTCTTCGGAAGGGAGTCGACAGGGCTCACCAACGAGGAGATAGGACGTCTCGACCGTGTCTGTTCGATACCCGCGAACCCCGAGTATCCGTCTCTCAACCTCGGACAGGCTGTCACTGTCGGTCTCTACGAGATGAGCAAGTCTCACAGTCACAGAGACGGAGAAGATGAGAGACAGAAACAGAGACACGACAGGGCTGACGACGAGTACATAGAGAGGTTCCACGGTATATTCGGAGATCTCCTCGAAGCCGTCGACCATCCCGAGGGAAGACGTGACAAGACGAAGAGGATGATGAGAAGACTACTCGGTAGGTGCCATCCCACCAAGAGGGAAATAACCACTCTAATAGGGACTGTTAACGAGGCTTCTGAGACCATCAAACATCTACGTAAACGTAAGCAGTGTGACTGTAATAAAGACGAGAACGAGAGTGACGAGTAGTAGCTATCTATATCCTGTCCTTCACTCCATCCTCTATCTCCTCGACCCTCTTTTCGACCGACTCACGTTCGAGGTAGAAGAATTCGAGGACTAAGACAGCCGCGAATATTCCTACCACAGAGACAAAGACACCGAACTCGTGTACGTAGAGGTGGTGGAGAACTATGGGTATCGCAACGACTGTACCGAGTAGCCCGAGCGCGGGAACCACAGGATTAGACCCAGTCTCGTCGTAGATTCTGAGGTTGGTGTAGTTGGCTATCGCGTCGGAGATCAGGAACGCAACAGAGCCGAACTCTGTTATCTGTCTCAGGGTGCCGAGCGCGGTGAAGGTCGCCGTGAGAACTCCCATCACGACAAGCGCGTACTTAGGTATACCCTGCTTATCACGGAATGAAAAGACCTGTGGCATCTTCCCCTCGGTTGCGACCTTGTGTGCGAGTCTCGAAGCACCGAAGAGTGTGGCGTTTATTCCCGACGATGTACTCTGCATCGCCGACAGAATCACGAGAACGAAGCCCGCACCCCCAAGTATGGGTATGTTCGAGACCGCCTTTGCGAGTGCTGTCTCCTTGTGTTCGACTAACTGCTGAGGTGTGAGATGTAGAGTCGCCATGAAGGACACCGAGACGTATATGAGTATGGCTATGGCTATGGCTATATACATGCCACGCCGGAGGTTAGTCTCGACGTTCTCTATGTCGTTGTAGTCGTATGTCAGGAGCTGAAAGCCCTCGTATGACACGAAGATCACAGCGAAACCCGTGATCGGACTCACGTATCCCTTGTTGAAGAAGTCGACAGCCGCGAGGCTGCCGTCGTAGAAGACTACTCCGAGAGCCGCGAGAGATAGGAGTATCAGTATTTTGATGTAGACGGCTATGTCCTCGAAAAGCCCAGTCTCTCTCACCCCGGCGAGGTTGAGACCCACCAAGAGCCCCACGATTCCCACAGAGATCACAGGTCTGAGTATCTGAGGCAGGCTGACCGAGGCTATCTCGCGCACCGCAGTCAAGGTGTAAGCCCCGAAAGCGAAGGCGTACATCGCCATCACGCCGACGTACCCTACTATCAGAACCCATCCCGTGACGCCTGCTATATGCGGGTTCTCCGTCGTGTGGTCGATGAAGGCGAAAGCACCTCCCTTCTCTCCGAAATGGAGAGTCAGCTTAATGTACGAGTAGGCGGTGAGGAGCGTGATGACGCCTGCGAGAAGGTACGAAACGGGTACGGCGTTCCCCGCCTGACGCATCGCAACCCCGAGTGCAGCGTAGATGCCTCCAGAGACCATACCTCCGACACCCATGGCGACGACCTCCTTGAGACCGAGCTTCTCCGCATCTGACTGTGCCTGAGAACCCATAGGTATCTGAGTCTTCGTGTCTACTTTATACTAATGTATCAATTACCCCGCCACGAAAACTACATACAGGAAGAGACACAGTACAGCTGTGCGTCCCGTGAAGATCCCGACGACGTATGGCAGTATCATGAGGAAGCCCTCCGAATGTGTTTACGACGTCTCCGAGTGTGAGATACATTATTTCTCGTCTTTCTCCCGTAGTCGAGCATAACATACATGTTGTGAGTTCACTTTCCCTAAGAGATAACTATCGTGTAGATTCGGTACTTCCCAACTGAGTTAGCTCAGGGTCTTTGTTGAAGCCGGCTTGGAT
>JAXIOF010000086.1 GCA_034190545.1 Candidatus Afararchaeum irisae
TAAGACACTGAGTTTTCTATCCTACTGCTTCAACGACTTCTTCGAGATCCACGAGACGTAGATCTTCACGCTCCTCCGCTGCCTCCTCTACAGATAGTTTGAAACCACTCCGGCTGAACAGCACATACTCGAGGTCGGGTTCACCACTGTCGCTCGGAGTCCAGTCGATGTAAGGAGCGTCGTCCTCTAGATCAGAGAGAACATCGTATCCCACGGGACTGTTCGTGAACTTGGCTTCTCCGACAACCAGAGTCGAACTGTCCGTAGGCGCGACGACGTCTATCTCCCGCTCTCTGTGCCACCAGTTGCCCGGGACACGAGTAAAACCGTAGTCGGGATACAGCGATGGTAGAGCCTCCTGACACAGTCTCTCAAAGGTGTCACTCACAAATCCCGGCAGCTCGGGTTCGATCAGATCCGAGTAAGCGTCTTCTCCGTGGAGCTCGTACCGTCCAGACCGTCCGTAGATGTACCGAAACCAGAAACGAAACAGAGGATCACGTATCCTGTATCTCGTCTTCTTGCTTCTCTCCGGGTCTACGGTGACGGGATAATCCTTCTCTATTATGTTGAGAGTCTCTAACCGATCGAAGTAGTAGCTCGTGTCTCTGCTCTGTATCCCCGCCCCCTGTGCTATACTGTTGCGTTCTCTGTTGCCACTCGCCATCGACTCGAGAAGCGAAAAGAACCTGCTGACTCTGTCAAGCTCCATCTGCAGAACTACTTCGGGCTCATCGTGGAGAGAGCCTTCGGGGTCGAGAAGAGTACGTGTTATATTCTCCTCAAGACTCTCCGAGTCATCGATGGGAAGAAGATAACGTGGCGTACCGCCGAAGACACCATAAGCGAATACCTTCTCCTCAGGAGAGTACTCACCGAAAAACTCCATAGCATCGCTGAAAGACAGCTGGGTTAGCTCCATTCTGCCGTTTGGAGTCTGTGAGATCCGTCCGTAGAGAGGAGCATTACCTCCAAACACCTCATCATGCATCATGCCTATCGACGATCCCGTGAGTACCAACGTACCGCTACTATTACTCCTCGATATGCGGTGATCCCACAGATGCTGTATCACAGAGGGTAGGCTATCATCCTCCTCGACTAAGTAGGTAAACTCATCTAGAACCACGACAGCGTCTCTCTCAAGCAGATAAGCGAGAAGAGTCTCCCAGTCACGTCGGATATCGGTTATACCTGGGTATACGGCCTCGGCGTCCTCGATAAAACGGTTGAGTTGAACCGTCGAGGTCGCTTGAACCGCTTGGCTGTAGACGGCGTCGTCTCTGTCTTGGATAGACTTTAGAACTAGCTCAGTCTTACCGATCTGTCTGCGTCCGTAGACGACGGCTAACTCAGGATCTTCACTTTCGTAGAGGGACTCGAGACGAGATAGCTCCTCTTTTCTGTCGACGAACTCTCCCATGCTCTCTAATAGATACTAACTCCGGATAATACTTCGTTTTTCTCTAACTCAGTTTCTGAGTATTTGAGCTATTAGAAATTGATTTATAAGAAATTGAGTTCTAATACTTCTACTGTCTCTCTGCTGAGATTCTCGTAGACATCATCTAAGATTGCTAACCAACATCCCTAGATAATATTCGAAAAATGTTGGTTAGCTACGTTCTAATCGGCTAGGATCAATTCTATCCACGATGCCGTCGAAATCACTGTCGAAACTCAGCACATGATCTATACCCCGCTCTTTCAT